>CAYMQI010000001.1:0-60721 GCA_964392715.1 uncultured Pseudomonadales bacterium
TAAGCGCCCAAGACCCGTTTATTACCGGCCTTATCGGCCTCTTTGCTAAAGTTAAACACTCAATACCCCTAAATATCCAATTACATAACGACTTTTTTACCAATCCCTATTGGCAGAGCGAATCGCTCCAAAACCGCCTGTTTTTTTTCTTGGGTCCGCTGGTGCTTAGGTTTGCCGACAGCGTCCGCGCCGTTAGTCCCCGCATCGCCGCCCACCTTCATTCACACCTCTTGCCAAAAATTCCCTGTTGGATTATTCCCGTTCCGCCAGATAAAAAATTTCTTACTGTCAAACCTGCCCGCCGCCGCCCAATCGATGTTATCGCCGTCGGTCGTCTCTCACCCCAGAAAAACTTTTCCGATTTATTGCGGGCCGTATCTTTGATTGTCAAAAAATTTCCTCAAACCCAAGTCGTTATCGTCGGGTCCGGACCAGAACGGTCGTCGCTTGTTGCTCAAGTGGACAGTCTCCACCTTGAAGCCAACGTCACCTTTGTGGGTGCCAAAAACCAGTCTCAAACCGCCAAACTCCTCTCAGAGTCCAAAATTTACCTATCTACTTCAAATTATGAAGGTAGCAGTATTTCTCTGATCGAAGCCATGCTTATTGGACTGCCCGCTGTCGTCACCAAAGTCAGTGGCAGTCAAACACTGATCAAGTCAGCCATTAACGGTTACTTGGTTATACCCGGAGATTTTCGTAGCCTTGCCAAACATGTCAATAACATCCTCTCAGACAAACACCTCTACCGTCGCTTGGCTCGCGGCTCCGCCAGGTCTGGTCAACACTTTCTTAAAGTCCACCCGGAAAGCGCCTGGACAAATTGTTTAATCGCTGCCGCGGCCAAAGACACGCTCACCAAGTCCATGAAGCGGGCCAACATTACCCATTACGACCACAATCAATCAGAAATAGCCAAGTCCACAAATCACGCGAGCAAGTTAATTTATTATCCCCAAATGGTCTCTTTTGCCGCCAACTATCTTGATTTACAAGATACCCTCATCGACATTGGTGGCGGGGCCGGCGTCTTAACCTCGCTAATCGCCGCCAAGATCCCCGACCTTAAAATTATTGGTTTAGACATATCAAAACTAATGTGCCAATCACGCATCAAAGTTGGCCTGACCGACAATCTTGTCGGGGACATGGACCGTCTGCCGATCCTCTCCAACTCAGCTGACGCAGTAATTTTTATTGCTTCCATCCATCACACCCTCAACACCGATTTGGCAATTCAGGAAGCCTACCGGATCCTCAAACCCGGTGGACGGGTGATTCTCCTTGAGCACAATTCTTTTCGCTATCTTTTCCAACTGCAGCAAACCCGTGCCATTCCCGCCCCCAACGACTCAAGAGAATGCCTGATCAATCACCACTTAATTACCCATCAACTCCAATCTTTCGGTTTTATCATTCTTCATGATTCGGTTCATCGTCAACTGGTCAGTCTCGTCGAAATGTTTTGGAAACAAATACCCCTGCCTTTTTATCGGTTGCTTACCCTCATCGATCGGGCCACAAATAACCTTCCCCTTTACAAAGAGCTTGGCAACTTAAGTTTCACCGTTGCCCTCAAACCGTTCACCCAATAACACCCATGCCCTATCTAGTTGGTCTAATTACTATTGGCTTGTCATTAACCGATAAACTCTCATTTTTTCGGATTTTGTTTGGTCATTTGTTTATCTTAATTTTTGCCGGCTGGCCGCTTGCCGGCCGCATCTTTAAATCCTCCAGTGTAATTGACCGCCTTCTCAGTTCCTCACTCATCTCCATCCTCCTTACTTATCCGGCCACCGTGCTCGTCGCCCTAGTCGAAGGCAAATCAGGCCAAGCCATCTTTTCTCCCCACCTTACCACCTCATTATTCATCTTACTATCTATCAGTTGGTTATCGGCGTTCATCGCGCCCAAAAAAATTTCACACCCTCCAACTTTCCCCCCAAAACCAACGATTTCTTTGACTCAGCCCTTGTTGTTTTCCCTTTTTATTTTTTCTTTTTTTTCGTTTACCAAGCTCGGCTACGCCAACGTCTATGGGGACGAATACGATTTGGGCTACCAAGCCTACAATCTTGTCGACGGCATTCAAGCCGGTCGCAACGCCTATCTGCTTTCCTACAGTGGCCATCCTCCGCTAACCATGTCTTTAAAACACTATTCTCTCAACTTACTCGAACCAAAAGGGTTAGATCATCTCTCCGATTGGCACTTCCGTTTTTCCGAAGCCCTTCTCGGATTATTAACTCTTGTGGCCGTGTTTGCCTTAAGCTCACAATTTTTTTCAACCAAAGTCGCCAATCTTGCAGTCTTAATTTTAGCCACTAACAATTATTTCATTTGGCTCGGGCGCATTTTTCACCGCGAAATGCTCCTTACCTTCCTACTAACTCTTACCGTTTACTATTTTTTCAAGGTCACCAAAGCAAAGAGACTATATTTGTTTGCCGGTCTGTCACTTGGGGCTGCCCTGCTGGTCAAGGAAACGGCCCTAGTTCTTATGCCGACGCTGTTGTTACTAACCCCCAGGAAACAGCTATCCAGGCCATTCTTGATTGCCTTCTTGATCTTCTTGCCGGTGGTCCTCTACAACATTTTGGCTTTTCTGGTCACCGGTTATGCCGACGTGTTTTTCTCAAATCTTTTTGGCGTCTATCGGCCCGGCGCCACTCCCCGAGATGATCTAAATCTACTTCCCCAAATAATTTCCATCGCCACTTACTTGATTGATCTGTTTTCACCTCTTGTCCTCCTTGCCCTCACCGCCTCAGTGGTGTTTTCCCTAAAAGACAACAAAGCCCGACCGCTTATTGCCTGGATAGTTATAACTCTACTTTTTTTCTTACTCACCGCCGTTCGGGGTTATTATTTTGTCATTCTGGCCATACCCCTAGTTATCATCACCGCCAGAAGATTGACCGCTCTGCCTCGAATTTTTACCTCCGCCATCGCCGTCACCATTGTCCTTTTATCCTCTTTTTATTCATTCAACACCCACATTCGTCGCCAAGATACCGTCTTGGACGAACCTAGAAATATAGACGGAAGTGTCTTTGTTCCCGTCTCCTGGAACCAAACCAAATCAAGCGTAGCCATTGGCTGGGCATACAATCACGGCTGGCTACAACTCCTTAAGGCCCTAGCCTCTCTGCCCCCTGAGTCCTCCTGTGTCACCGTCGACGACTCTCTCAACTCGCTTGCGGTTCGTCGCTACCTCTCTCTCAACGACGACATCAAAGCTTATTACCTGGGAAAATACCCTTCTCGTTTTCCCCGATGTCTCCCCAACTCAGATGGTGTTTTGGTAAGTAAAAAACACTTGACCTCTCCCGTCCTTAGCACCATCAGCGACTCGCGCCTTACCCCCCAGTTTTTCCTCTACCATTTTTCTCCCTAAAGGCTAAACTGTAGGCTATGTGTGGCATCAACGGCTTTACTTTTCCCAATTTAACTCTCATCAAAAGCATGAATCGTACTCTCAAACACAGGGGGCCCGACGATGGTGGAGAGTACGTTGACGGTCAAGTGTCCTTGGGCAGCAGGAGACTGTCTATCATTGATCTTTCTGCCAATGGTCATATGCCCATGTGTACAGAGGATAGCAAACTTTGGATCGTTTTTAACGGCGAGATTTACAATTTTCAGGCATTAAGGGCTGACTTACGCAAAAAAGGCATCAACTTTAAATCCCGCACTGACACCGAAGTCATTCTCCAAGGCTATCGCCAATATGGCCGAAGTTTTATCTCCCGTTTAAATGGTATGTTTGCTTTTGCCATCTGGGACAAAGACAAGCAAGAATTGATTCTGGCTCGAGATCGTATCGGCATCAAACCCCTTTACTATACTTCCCCAAACAACCAGTTGATATTTTCCTCAGAAATCAAAGCCCTACTCACTCACCGATTCTCCAAGCGCCTTGACCCAGACGCTATCAATCTTTATTTTCGCCTTTTGTACATTCCCTCTCCTTACACAATTTTTGAATCGGTCAAGAAGTTGGCTCCGGGCCACTTATTGGTCTGGAAAGCCGGTCGCCTCCACATCCATCAGTATTGGCAACCCGTATTTAATCCTGCAACTTTAACCCACTCTCAAGTCCTCGAGGCACTCGACACCAACTTGAACCAGGCGGTAAAAAGCAATCTCATTTCCGACCGCCCCGTTGGCGTCTTTTTAAGCGGCGGTATTGACTCCTCTTTGGTTCTGGCTTTAGCCTCACGCCACTCAAGCAAACGGCTTCATACCTACACCGCCGGTTTTGTCGTTGCCTCGGAGCAAGAAAAATATAATCAAGACCTGATCAACGCCAGAATTTCTAGTCAGTATTTCCACACTCTCCACCACGAAGTGATGATTACCGCAGCCGACATGATCAAGCACACTCCCAAAGTCATCTATCACCTCGACGAACCCATTTCCAACCCCAACCAAATTGCCCTCTTCATGTTAAGTAGAGCTGCCCAAAAGGACGTCACCGTTATCCTGGGAGGCGACGGCGGTGACGAACTTTTTGCCGGCTATACTCGTTATTTAGTGCTCTATTATTTATCTTTGTATAATCATTTGCCCTCACTGCTTAAAACCAGCATCTCCAGACTCCTGACTCTGCACTCTAAACACCTAGGCAAATTGTTGGCAGAAGCCAACACTGCCGAAAGCTCCAAACTCCATACGTTATTTATGTCACAGCCAGAAGCGATCGTCACCCAAATTTTACGCCCGCAGCTAAACGACGCCACCGCCACCCCCCGATACTTTAACGCAATATTGGCCAGTCGTGCCGGTCTCCATATGGAAGAGTTTCTTATGACGGATCTGCAGACCTGGTTGCCGGAGGAATCACTTATTAAGTCCGATAAACTCAGCATGGCCAATTCCATCGAACAACGAGTTCCACTATTAAACAACGAAGTCGTAGACTTGGCCCTTGCCATCCCTTTTTCCAAAAAAATTTACCCCCGTCAAACCAAAATCCTCTTACGCCGCCTCGCCGGAAAATACCTGCCACCGGAATTAATTCGCGCCCCTAAATGGGGTTTCTTTTCACCGGTGTCCAAATGGTTCCGAGGCGATTTAAAGGAATTTGTTGCAGACTGGATCGATTTTTCAGATACCAAAGATTATGTTAACCAGCGTCAGGCAAAAAAAATATTTAAGACCCACTTATCTGGTGGATATCATCCCCACACGATCTGGAGCGTGGTCACATTTAATTGTTGGTACCAAAGTTTCATGTCACGCCTATGACCCGCATTTGTTTTGTGATTCCCCAATACAAACCAGCCACCGATGCTCATTACTTCTACCTCTACCAACTAATGGCCTCACTGGCTATTGCTCACGACGTCTTTGTCTTTTCCGAAACAGGTTTTAGACCCAACATTCCGGGCGCCTTAGGTTATCTCCAAAAGTTTTCCTTCCTGCCTTTGCGTTTGGCCGAACGCTGCCTTTTTTTTGCTTACCTGAATTTATCCGGATACAAAAAAATATATTGTCATTATGCCGAAACCTCCACCGTGACTGCCGCCGTTGTTTATCGGCTCATGGGAGGACAAGTCTATAAATGGCTCTGCTCCCAGGAAGATATTTATCTTAAATCATTTAGTCTCAAGCACTTGCCAGAAATTATTATCCGCCAACTGCCTTTGCTTATTTCGCTACGACTCACCCACCATCTGGTCACTTGTACAAAGTCAATGAAACAATACTATTTCGACAAGTTTCATGTTCCCAAAGCTCGCATCATCGTCATCCCCAACTTTGTCTGCCCTGAGCGTTTTGCAGAGGCCAAACCGGCTAAACTAAACATCACCAAACCCATCCTCCTATATGTTCACTGGTTATCGGAGCGTAAAGGGGCCGACAGGCTTATCGATTATGCTAGGGTTATCAAACAACGACACCTAAATTTTCATCTGTTGGTCATCGGCGGTGGACCACTCCTACCTTCATTAAAACGTGCTGCCGCAAGAAAGCGCTTGAACAAAGTCATCACTTTTCTGGGCCCTCTCCCGAACCAAATACTGCCTGCTTATTATCGCCTTGGCTCCTTTTTGTTACTGCCCTCCAAAGTCGAAGAGTTCGGTAGGGTCCAACTTGAGGCCATGGCCGCTGGTCTGCCCATCTTGGCCACACAGACTCTCGCTACCCACGCGGTTCTTACTCGTTTCCAACAAGAATTAGTCGTTCCTCAAACCAACTTTTTGGATCTGCTAGATGTAGCCCAAGATCTGATTAACAACAAGAAACGCTATCACCTCTACGTTACGGAAGGTTTAAAACAAGTGGACAATTTCAAACTTGATAAAATCACCACTATATTTAATCGCCGGATTCTCAATTCATGAAATTAACTTATACAGTCAACGCCAAGCTCCCCACCCAAAAAGCCCACGGCACCCAAATCGCCAAAATGTGTGAAGCCTTTGCCAGTCAAGATCTCAAACTCACGCTCTATCTTCCCTCCAGAAAACAAACCAACGATTCACGGAAACACATCTCAATTTATGACTATTACTCTGTTGGAAAAAATTTTCAGATAAAGAAAGTATTTACCCTCGACTTTCTGGACTATAGTTTTTTGGGCAAAAAAATTCTCTCCCTCATGTTTCTTCTTGAGGAAACCATTTTTTCGCTGTTGGTATTTCTGATTACTTATTCACACCCGGTCGTTTATACCAGAACCAAATTAGTTGCTTTACTTCGCTCCATCTTTAACAGGCCGGTTTTTTTGGAAGTCCACGACTTCACCGTCAACTCCTCGATAAATCGCTTTCTGGCCAAACGTATTTCGGGTATTATTGGCACCACTCCAGCCAATACGCAATTTTGGCGGCAGCTCCACGCCCCTGCCCTAGTCGCCCCCAACGCGGTTTCCCAGGAGTTCTTCCCCCGCCAACCCCGACACCTTGCCAGAAGCCAACTCAACATTTCTCAACAAGATCGACTCATTGGCTACATTGGCAATCTGGAAACTCTAGGCATGAAAAAAGGCATCGACAATCTGATCGAAGCCTTTAGTCTTCTTTGCCAAATCCACCAGCACCTGCACCTGCTCATTGTTGGCGGGCCACAGGATTTAATCAATTTCTATCAGCAACAAGTTATTCGGTTGAATCTAAGCCAACAGGTGACTTTCACTGGGGCCAAACCATTTTCCCAAATACCCACCTATCTGCAGGCATGCGACATCCTCACCATTCCCTTTCCCAATCAACCCCATTTTGCCCATCACGCCTCGCCAATCAAGCTCTATGAATACATGGCCTCAGGCAAACCCATTGTTGCCTCCAAACTTCCCTCTCATACTCGAGTGCTCAAAGATACCGCTGTCTATTTCAAACCCGGTGATAGCCATTCTCTTGCTCTAGCCATTACTACCTTAATTACAGACAAAACCCTTGCTGCCAGGCTTGGCCGGCAATCCCAAAAACTGGCCCAAAAAAACACTTGGAATAGCCGAGCCGTCAACATTCTCGCTTTTATCGCCCAAAATTTACCAAATCATGAATAAAGTTTTCATTCTCATCCCCACTTTCAATCGCTCTGAAATTCTCAAGCTCTGCCTTGACTGCATTCATAAACAGACTTCCCCAAACTACCAAACCATTGTTATCAACGATGGCTCTCGCGACAACACCTCTGCAATCATCTCCAAGTACCCCAAAACAACAGAATTAAAAGGTGATGGCCATCTCTGGTGGACCGGGGCCATGAGAAAAGGGGTTGAGTACATTTTGCCTAGAAGTAAAAAAGGGGATTGGGTACTTTTAATGAACGATGATACCAAGTTTGACAAAGATTACAT
The DNA here is from genome assembly GCA_964392715.1 of uncultured Pseudomonadales bacterium. Taxonomy (GTDB): domain Bacteria; phylum Patescibacteriota; class Microgenomatia; order UBA1400; family CAYNFZ01; genus CAYMQI01. The sequence goes on from CAYMQI010000001.1 coordinate 7,814, forward strand.
CAAAAAAATTATTGGAGTAGGGGAGCGCCCAAAAAGATCCATCATCACCTCAGTCTGTCTTGACATAAAAACTAAGTCCAAAGTTCTAGAAGCCGGTGTCAAAGTTGACTGGACTAAACCTCGCTTTGACCAACCTTTAAAACCTCCCACTAACCTCTCCAATGCCCCCTTAACACCCGTTGATACAGCCTGCGGTCGTGGTACCCTCATCCCCATTGAAGTCTTTAACCAAATTGGTAATTTCACTTGTCACCTTCCCCACTACGGAGCTGACTATGAATTTATGATCCGGGCGAGAGAGGCTGGTTTCCCTCTATATATCTCCTATCAATGCCGCGTCTTTGCCACCGCCAAAGCCGGAGGTGTCAGTTTCGTTCCTGGCCGTCACCTCACCATCGGGAAGCTCTGGCAACAAATGTTTTCCCGCCGCTCCAAATCCAATATTGTCGATCAATTAATGTTCATCCTCTTAACCGTTCCCAAACCCCTAATTCCTCTCAGATTTTATTTCTGGATCAAGGACATTGTCTTTCGCACAGTTTTTCTCTTTAGACAAAAAACTTCTTAATTTCTAGTATCACTTCTGTTTGTTCAGTTCTTTTCATTCTTGCGAATATGGGTAGCCGAATCAGCCGGCCTGCGTATTTTTGAGTCAAGGGTAAATCTTCGGTCCTATACCCAAGCTTGCGCCCCATCGGAGCACTATGCAAAGGAATATAATGGAACACTGCCAGGACGCCCTTACTTTTCAAATAATCCATCAGAGCATTCCTTACTTTTTGCGAATTTAAAATCAAGTAAAAAATATGATAGTTGCTCTCTCTATCCCCTGGTGCCTGAGACATTTTTAATAAGCCTTTTGCTTCTAACGGTTTTAGCTTTTTCCTATAAGTTTCATAAATCACTCTCCTTATCTTGTGAATTCTCTCTATTTGTTCCAGTTGACCAAGCAGAAATGCCGCCCCCAACTCCGAAATTAAATACGAAGATCCAATATCCACCCATGTATACTTATCAACTTCCCCTCGAAAAAACTGGCTCCGATTCGTCCCTTTCTCCCTAATTATCTCCGCTCTCTTGATTAGTTTAGGATCATTTATCACCAGCGCCCCACCCTCACCAGCCACAAAATTTTTTGACTCGTGGAAACTATAAGCCCCCAAATCACCAATCGTTCCCAAATAACGATCTTTATATTTGGCATTCACACCCTGAGCCGCATCCTCTACCACTTTCAATTTATACTTCCTTGCCGTACTCATAATCTTATCCATCTCGCAACCAACCCCGGCATAATGCACCACATAAATCGCCTTCGTTTTTTTGGTAATCAATTTTTCTATTAAATTTTCATCCATATTCATGGCCCTTGGGTTAATGTCCACAAACACTGGTTTTGCCCCAAAGATCATAAAAGCATTCACTGTTGACGAAAAAGTGAATGAAGGCACAATTACCTCGTCACCAGGGCCCAAGCCCAGTAACAACGACGCCATCTCCATCGCTGAAGTGCACGAGGGGGTTAGTAAAACCTTTTGTGCCTTAAACTTTTTTTCCAGCAGAGTTTCGCACCTTCTCCCAAAACTGCCATCTCCGGCTAAATTCACTCCCGCCAACACTTCCTTCACATATTTTTTCTCATTTCCCTCATTACTCACGCGCGCTAAGGGCACTTTATATGCTTTATTCATCTTCGATGCCAATGAAAAATATATCTGGCCGATTTTAATTCAAAACCACACCCCAAATAAAACTTCACAGCTATTATATTCGATAGTTGGGTCACTACTGCTACTTCACCAATCCCATCGGCTGCCAGTTTTACCAAACTTGAATCCATCATTTTCCTACCCCATCCCCTACCTCGAAAATCATCTTCAACGGCAACTAACTTCAACACCACTTTTTCTTCTCCTTCATCCTGAAAAATTGCCATACTTATCACTTTATTATTAATTTTCAGACCATAACACCAACCTTTATCAGTACCTCCAATAAATCTCTTTATCCAAATTCTATACATTTCCTCTACCCTAAACCTTGTTTTTACATCTCTCCAGAACCTGCTTTTTTGCGACAGCTTTTGCGCCAACATATACAATTGCTTTAAAGTTTGGGAATTTTTAATTTTAGTCAGATCAATAAGATGTTCATCCACATTCTTCTCGTATTTTGCGAGCCTCTTTTCCAGTATTACTTCGATATCTATTAACTCAAAACCAAGACGATACAAACCCTTCAAGTTTTCAGTCAGCGAACTTCCTTGCCAATAATATATAGTTTCAAATTTTTCATTTTTAATTTCTGCCAACAATTTTGTCTCATTGTCCTTATCTAAAATTATTTCCTCGGCCACTCTGGCCGTCTTCTTGCCAAAGAACTTGCTGTCCCACTCCATAATTTCCAAAATATCACTCTTCATTTTTCTCTCTTATCAATTTTCTAAGTAATTTAATGTACTCTTGTGCTTGCCTTTCCGGTTTAAGTCTTGGATCGATGTTTCTTCGTCTGTCATTTTTTGTTTCCAACATCATCATCAACTCCTGAGCCATTTTTTTTTGTTTACCAAGCGGAACAGACACCCTTTTATCTTTTTTGTCCATCAAATCACGGGCTACACCCATATCATACATTACCACTCTAGCTCCACAAGCTACCGCTTCATTAACCATCATTGGTCCACCGTCTTCAATCGAAGGACACCAAAACACATCACACGCATTATAGACAGTCGCCAAAACCCGTTCATCAACCGCACCTAAATGTTTATGTCTAAACTTTTGGGTCGCCAGTTTCAATTTATCCCCTGCACTTACAAGCAAAATATTCTTGGCTAGATCGGCGCGCTTTCTTACTAACTTTTCCAAACGAAGTAACACCTCATTAATTTCTTTCGCTCCTTTCCTTCGCTCGCTCAAATTTCTGGCTCCAAAAAATATCACCAAGTCATCGTTTTTCATTTTCATCCTTCTTCTGCATCTCTGTTTATTCATAGGTCTGTATTTTTTTGTATCGACAGCCAACAAAATTTTTATCGCCATTCTTTTTTCAAACAAATTATTCCCTCGCACTTTCTGATAGAGCCATTCTGTCGGAGCCACCCAATTTATTGGTAATCCGGCCAAATGTCGTTTCTTGTACTTAATATTTTCATTTAGTATCTTTTTAAATCTCCTCACCATAACTTTATCTGCACATTTCAACCATTCCTTCACATCAGTTTCGTAATGATACCCTCCGGTTAAGGGCTCTAAATCCATCAACGTCCATACTATTGGCGCTTGTGTGGTTTGATGAATTTTCTGGATATCTTTGCTCGAGAGAAACCCATCAATCCAATGCAAAAAGACCAGATCAACATCTACTAAATATTTTTTAATCAATTCCACATCCACACCGCTTTGATTCCAATTAAAACTAAAAGGCAGCGGTATCTCATTTAAAATTCTTTTCCTATATTCCTGATCCAACCAATAAATCAGCGCCCCCAAACTTCTCTTTTTACCAAGCCCATATTTCAGTTTAACCCACAAATTGCTGACTTCAACCACTCTTTTATCACTTGTTTCCTTTCTCCCAACAAGCATCACTGAATCAACCCCTGCCCTTATCAAAGATGCATGAATTTGATACGCAGCCTTATTGGCTCCATCCGTATCGCGTCCGGAAAAATGTACTACTCGCAACCTTCTTCTCATGATTTTATTGTTTGCGGATCACCAGAGCAGGAGGCACCACAAATTTTTCTGCTATTTGTCGTTGTCTTTTGGCGAAAAATTCATTCACTGCCTGTGCTACCCCGGGAAAATCGCCACCCGCATAGTCGTCCACCACCACAAATCCTCGCGGCACTAACTTATCAAACAATTCATTTAAACAATATACCGTGGATTCATACCAATCAGCATCAATATGAACCAAGGAGAGCTCTTTAAGCTTTAGTTTGGGAACAGATTCTTGAAACCACCCCCCCACAATTTTAACTTTCGCTGGCTCATACGAATCTACGGTTTTAAGAGCTTTAACCACATCTTGTTTTGAAGCTACCATTGTTCCCGCCCACTCTTTCATCAATTTGGTGTCAACACCGCGCCTTTTTTTAGGTTTTGGATGTCCCGCAAATGAATCAAGTAACCAAATTTTGCGCTTCCATCTAGCCTTTTTAACAACATATGCCAACACAGCTCCACTACCCCCCCTGCAACTGCCACACTCAATCATGTCACCAGACAACTTTCTTGCTTCAATTTCCTGCGCCAAGACCAACAAGTTGGCCAAACGATCAGCAGATAACATGCTAAAAGCCCGTACGTCTTTGACCACTTTTTGTTCAACCGGAGTCAATCTCTCAATCTGACTAAGTGGAATCAATCCTAGATTTTTTAGAATTTTTTGCCACATGTGTTTTTGTTTAACTATCCACTTATCCTATCATGATATTTATCAATAATACCCAACAATTCTCTCATTCTAATTTTGTAAACATGGTCTTTTTTAGTTCTATTCCTTCCCGCTTTTGCTATCGCCTGCCTCTCTTTCTCTTTGGCCAAATAATATCTAATTTTTTTTACACAATCATGTGCAGATATATAAATGACCATTTCCTTTCCATCTTCATAGCACTTACGATCGGTTTTTTCGTCGGTTAATAGCAAACTTCCCAAACCCGCCACTTCAAACAATCTCATGGCGTGTGCCGCACCTTTGGCCATATCGACATGCGAGTGGATCACGATTCTGGCATTATATATCGCCTCAAGCATCTCCACCCCATCCAGTGGCCCCCTGTATTTTTCCTTGAGGTGGGGATACTCTTGCAGGTCGATACTCACCCTACCGTACAGCTCCAGCTCCGGCACTTTTTCTGCCACGTAGTTTAACAGTTCCAACCTCTGCTTGTGATCGGGGCTCAAACTCCCCACGAACAACACCAATATTTTTTTTCGCCATCTTTTCAAATCCATTGCCACATTGACCTCAAACCCCGGGTTTAGCAGCTCACAATTGACTCCCAATTCTCTGATCATCCGAACCAAAAAATCTGCTGTCGTTATCACCAGGTCATAGTGTTTCAATCTCTCCACCCCCAAAGATTTGGGGTTGGCTGAATGTAACACTAACATCAGCCCTTTATTTTTTTGCCTCAAAGCCTCAGCTTTTCCAAATACATTATAAAAAGTATAAATTACATCAGGTTCAAAATTTTCGATCTGTTTCTGCACAATCAATCTAGCTAGCCACTCCGGCCATATTTGCTCGTCCCCACCTTGCACTCGCTTCAACATCAAATACACCCACACCCCAACGAAGATAGAGGGCCTCTTTTCTTTAAGCCAGGCCAATTGCACCTGCGGACAGTTATAAAAACAAGTTTCGGTTTCTTGTCCCAATTTCTCCAGGCCCTTACTGTAAAAGTCAGCCACACCCAACTTTTTACCCAACAAGGTTTTCATCTGCCACCGATACGAACGCTCAGCCAACTTGGGGGTTCTTTCGTATAGTTCCCGCCAATACTCACTATAGTATCCACTTACAAAGAAAAACTTATACTTCACTCTCTCTTATCGCCCATAGAATTTTTTAATCATCTCCACAACATACTCTATTTGTCTAGGTGTCAGTTCCGCAAACATGGGCAATGATAATATTTTATCTTGATATTGTCTAGCCACCGGAAAATCATCTCCTTTGTGGCCCAGGTATTTATAGGCTCTCAGGAAGGGAAGGGGGGTTGGGTAATGGATTGCGGTTTCTATTCCCTTGCTTCTCAAAAACATCTGCAATCTGTCTCTGTCTTCAGCTCGAATCGCATACACATGAAAGACGTGTCTACTGCTATTTCTCACTTTTGGCATTGCTACTTCGTCAACATCAGCCAACAGCTTGTTATAGTACTCAGCCCACCTGCTTCGCGCTCGATTCCAGGATTTAACCTTCTTTAGTTTCACGCTCAATACCGCCGCTTGTATGCCATCCATGCGACTGTTAACCCCCTCCATCAAGTGTTCATGCTTAACCAGAGATCCGTGGTTGGCATACATTCTCACTTTTTCTGCTAGATTATCATCATCAGTCAGTACCGCTCCGGCATCGCCATAAGCGCCCAGATTTTTGCCAGGATAAAAACTGAAAGTGGCCACTTTTCCAAACTTACCTACCAATTTGCCGTGATACTCGGCAAAGTGTGCTTGTGCACAATCTTCGATTAGGGTGAGTTTATATTCTTTGGCAATTCTCTTGAGATTCTTCATATCGGCCGCTTGGCCGTACAGATGAACAGGAATAATTGCTTTTGTTCTTTTAGTAATTTTTCTCTCTACGTCCTTTGGGTCAATCGTGAAATAATCAGCTTCCTCATCGGCAAACACCACCCTGGCTCCTGTTTGAGTCACCGTCTCCGAGGTCGAAATCCAAGTATTGGCCGCCGTGATCACTTCGCTGCCCCGACCCATCCCCAGCATCTTTAGAGTAATATATATAGCATCTGTACCGTTTCCCAGGCTTATACAGTGCTTCATTCCATAAGCCTTGGCAAATTTCTTCTCAAATCCTTCCACATATTCACCTCTGATATAGGCGCTTTTATTAATCACCTCAGTAATCGCTCTATCCATTTCCGGTTTCATCGTTTTATATTGAGCATATAGATCAACAAAGGGAACTCTCATTTAATCTCCAAAATCACAATTTATACAATAAAAATATCATACATTGATATTTAATAAAAAAAAAGCTATAAATATTCTGAAAATGAAAAAAACATCAAAAAAACATGGAAAAATTAAAATCGGTCTTATTGGCGGCGGTTATTGGGGTCAGAACCATGCTCGAGTTCTTTCAGAAATCAACTGTAACTTTGTTGGTATAGCCGACACAGACCCCGCCAAACAAGCATTAGCCGATCAATATCACGTGCCCTATTTCAATAGCTACCAAAAACTTATTCTTCAAACTGACGCCGTCATCGTCGTTACACCCCCACAAACTCACTACGCTATCACCAAAGCCGCTCTCAGCGCTGGTAAACACGTTTTGGTAGAAAAACCGATTACCACAAAATTATTCCAAGCCAAACGCTTAGTTTCACTTGCTAAAATCAAACATCTTCAATTAGCGGCTGGCCACGTTTTTCTCTACACACCAGCTTATCAATACATCAAGTCAGTTATAAAAAACAAAGAGCTCGGAGAAATTTACTACATTTACTCAAGAAGAGTTAATTTTGGCATCATCAGAAGTGATGTTAATGTTATCGACAATTTGATTCCTCACGACCTTTCAATTGTTGTCGATCTCCTGGGCAAACCCCTATCAGTCCAAGCTTTTGGTTATGACTTAATTCAGCCCGGCATCCATGATATTGGTTTTATCCACCTCAAATACCCAAAAAAAGTATCAGTCCATATTCATCTCAGTTGGCTAGATCCTCAGAAACAACGCCAGCTCATCATCGTCGGCAGCAAAAAAATGCTCATCTGGGACGATACCAACAAAGATCAACCAATCGAAATTCACGACAAATCTTTCACCGTTCCCGATCAACTCCATCAGCTCAAAACGTGGAAAAGTTTCCAAGACTTCAAAATTATCACTACTGCTGGCGAAATTACTCATCCCAAGATCCTCCTGAAAGAACCACTGAAGCTGGAAGTCTCACAATTCATTAATGATATCAATAATCACACCCCATCCATATCTGGTGGCAAACATGTAATAATCGTCACTTCCATTTCCCAAGCAATCCAGAAATCAATTGCCAAAAGTAGGTTGACTAAGATATGAAACGCAAAAAGATTGTAAACATCTTGCTCACCGCAGCCGGAACCATGAAAGGCCCGACAATGATTCATTATTTAAAACAACAGACTAAATATAATATCAGCATAACTGCTTGTGATGCAGATGGATTATCTGCTGGGCTTTATTTAGCCGATAAACACTACCTTATTCCCAAAGTCACCGATAAAAATTATATTCCTGCCTTACTCGAAATTTGTAGGCAGGAAAAAATCAAAATTTTTATACCTCTTCTTTCTGATGAATTACTGCTTATTTCCAAACATAAGGAGGATTTAAGTAAACTCGGAGTAGCAGTCATCGTTGCTGATCCTCCTTGCATTGAGACCTGCGAGGATAAATGGTTAACATATAAACTATTCAACAAATTAGGAGTTCCCACACCCAAAACCTGGCTTACATCAATGCTTCCCAAAAAGTCACACCTTCCTCTAGTGGTCAAACCTCGCGTTGGTAGCGGTGCCAAAGGCTTTAAACTAGTTGAGAATCAAACACAATTAAAACAAATAACAAAGCTTGAAAATCATATTGCCCAATCACTCGTAGAGGGAAAAGAATACACAACTGACTTTATTTGTGACAATAAAGGCCATCTCATCGGAGCTGTCACCAGAATCAGGCTCAAAGTCATGGAAGGTAAATCTGTCAAAGGTCAAACAGTAAACAATCCGTCAATAATAAAACACATCAAGAAAATAGCTTATGCAACTAAAATGTACGGCCCTGCTAATGTTCAATGTTTTGAAACCAAGCGAGGAAAATTGTTATTTACAGAAATTAACCCCAGATTGGCAGCCGGTGGTCTGCCCTTGTCAATTGTCGCCGGTCTAAATATTCCTCTACTATGTCTTCAACTTGGTCTTAAACACAAAATCAAAACACCCATCAAAATCAAGCCAAACATCTATATGTTACGATATTTATCTGAAATCTTTATTGATCACAATAATCACAGTTTAAATTGAGCATGAAAGTTTTTATTACAGGCGGAGCTGGATTCATCGGCTCACACATTGTCGATTCGCTAGTTGTCAATGATCATCAAGTCACTGTTTACGACAATTTCTCATCAGGGCATATAGACAATCTTAAACATTTGGGAAACAAAATCAAAATTGTTCGCGGTGATATTCTAGACCTTGATAAACTCACACATTCCGCACAGGGGCATGATATCATTTCCCATCAAGCAGCTCAGCTTGAAATAATGCTAGCCCAAAATCACCCAGAAACCGATTTAGCATCAAACACAATTGGCTCTCTCAACGTACTCCAAACAGCCAGCAAAAACAAAATACAACATCTGATTATGGCGTCTTCTGCCTGTGTCTATGGCCAACCCATATATTTACCTCAGGATGAAAATCACCCCACCAACCCCAATTGGAGCTATGGCGTTTCAAAACTTGCAATGGAGAAATATGCACAAATCTACGCCAAAACTCAAAATATAAACATTACTTTGCTTCGCTATGGTATTGTTTACGGTCCAAGAGAATGGTATCGACGAGCACTAACCTTATTTATAAAACGAGCCATAAACAAACAATCCCCCGTTATTTTTGGAACCGGTCGACAGTTTAGAGATCTAATTTATGTGCAAGACATCGCTAACTTTCATTCAATATGTCTGAATCAAAAAACTACCTCAAACCAAACATACAATCTTGGAAGCGGTAAAAAATATTCAATTAGACAACTGGCCAATAAAGTTTGCAAGCTTTCGGGCTACAAGTTCAAACCTATTACAGAACCAGTCTCAGAAGGTGAGTGTTCACGTTTGATTAGGGGCAAAACTAGAAACATCAACGACCTCTCCGGCATGTTTCTAGATATTACCAAAGCAAAAAAATTAGGATGGAAACCTCAAACAAATCTTGCCGACGGCATTTCCCAAAGTATCTCATGGTATAAAAAAAATAAAAGCAGATGGAACAAAATCGCCGGAGCCTAAAATGAATAAAATAATCTTTGATTTTGACCAAACGCTATATAACATAAAAACAGACTGGAAATTGTTAAAAGAAGAAATCAATCAATTACTAGAATTTAATCAGTTGCCAGCAATTTCCACAAAGCTTTTTGAACATCTTTATACCGCTTTCCTTTCAATGCCAAACCATCCACTAATTCCACGCATAAGCCAACTCATTTCCTCGTTTGAGGAGTCTGGAATCAGAACTGGTAACCCTCTTCCGCTATTTGAGGATGTCAAGTTAATAACAAAATTATCGCATGCACCAATGATTATATATACTCAAAACACACAAACAGTTGTAAAAAAATTTTTCATTAAGCAGTCAATAAACAATGTCAAAGTGATAGGAAGATTGTCCAATAGTTTTTTGCCAAAAAATCATCAAGAATGTATCAGCAGATTTAACCATTTTTTAAACAAAAATCACAAGGTTGCACAACTAACATTTGTTGGAGACAGTCAAGTCGACGCTGAAATCGCAGCCAAGTTAAACGCGAAATTTATTAGAGCAAATAACAATACAGAAATATTCAATTATCACAAACTAACATTTACGCATTAAAACATGCAGATTAAAAAGAACAAACTCGACAATATTTACAAATGCCATACAGAAGAAAGCGGTTTTGAGTCCAAGCTCTTAAAGTACAAAACACAAGAAATTCTTTTCCACCTCAAAGGACCGAAAGTTCTAGACTTGGGATGTGGCGTGGGGATGATAACCAAAGCTCTAGCCTCAAACGTCAAAGTTTGCGTCGGTGTTGACGGTTCACCCCAAAAAATAGCCGTGGCCAAAAGAAAAAACAAAGCTTCAAATCTTACTTACTTCTGCACACTATTCGAGGATTATCAACCAAAATTTAAATTTAGCTCTATTGTTATGACCAATGTCCTGGAGCATATTCCCAAACCTATTCCATTTTTGAAACTACTCAAGGCTTGGCTCACTCCCACTGGAAGGCTTATTATCACAGTTCCCAACGCCAAAGCCTTTCACAAGCTTCTTGGCCATAATATGGGCCTCATCACCAACTACTATCAACTAACTCCGGCCGATACAAGCCGCGGCCATTTTCATATGTACGACCTTCCCAAACTTAAACGTCACCTGAAAATGGCTGGTTACACCACTCCAGTGCTTTCTGGTTTCTTTTTCAAACCATTCTCTTCTGCCCAGATGGAAATCTATTCTGACGAAATTCTTGACGGCCTCTACTCTATCGGCAAGCACTATCCCAGACTCTGTTCAAGCCTAATTGTTCTGGCTCAACCGCGACTCAGGAGCAAGTGAGCGTTTAACACTCTCCAAAAATGTCCCGCTTCCAACAAACTCCAACTGTTTGTCCGGATTTTTTCCCTAACCCAACCTCTAATTTTTTTTCCATCCCACAATTCAGATTTTAAGAATTTTTCGGAATTAACCTCCCTTAAAACCCATTCTTTCATTTCGCCGCCAAACCATTCTTGCATCGGCGCATTCAAACCAATTTTTATTTTGCGTCGCCTTACTTTTTCAGCGATCACCCCCTTAGCTGCGTCACGAAGAATTCTTTTTGTATAACCGCCGCCAACTCTGGAGCTCAAAGGTAAACTAAACACAAAACACACAAGCCGCCAATCCAAAAACGGCATCCGCACTTCTACTCCATGCAACATTGACGCCTGATCAAAATTACGCAGAATAGATGGTAGAGTTGTCTGGTGAAAATTAATATAAATTTGTTTTTCAATTTTGTTTAACCCCGACAAATCTTCTGTCTGGAAGTAAGGCGAAACTATATTGAGTGATTCTGGTGACTTTAGTTTTAACAAATCTGCAACACTATTATTCTCACTCTGATATTTCTCTCTCAACACTTTTGCCAGCGCATGCATTTTATGTCTCCATTTGGCAGTATCTGGCCCAGGATAATCTCTCTTGATTCTTTCTCTCTCTTCGATTGTGTTCATACCCAAATAGATCTTCCATAGTTGTCTCGCCAATTTTTTGTTTTCTCCCTCCCAAGCGAATAAATAGTAATCCCCAACCAAGTTTTGATATCCAAACAGCATTTCATCAACTCCGTGTCCATCCATAGATACCTTGATCCGATCCTGAGCCATAAACTCATAGATCACACTAGCTATTTGCGGAGACACAGAGACAATACCGCTGTGAAGAGTGCTTTTCTCTATATTCTTCAACAAACTTGCGAGCCTACATTTTATATAGCGGGCCTTCCCTCCAATATAATCTACTCCTGCTCTTGCAAAATCACTCTCATCCAGGCCTGTGTTTTCAAATACTGCGACATAGGCCTTGTTCCATTCTTTGGGCAGTCGGCCATCTTTTTTGGCCGCCTTAGCCGCCCTCTTCACAAAACTGTATACGCACATTGAATCAATTCCTCCGGACACAGCCGAAGCTACCGGCACATCGCTTCTCAATCTTAATCTGCAAGCATCTTCAAACAGTCGTCTGAATTTTTCTACTTGTCTATTGTAATTTCTGGGTACTTCAACCAAATGTTGCAATGTTGACCACCACCTTTTAACTTCGCCTTGTAGACTAGCATCAATTTTTGCATAGTGACCTGGCGGAATTTTATAAATATCTTTATAAATACTCAGGCCGACCCCCTCAAGCGAGAAGGGTTTTTTAATCGCCATTGCCAGCATTTTTTCGTCAATCTTTTTTTTGAATGTAGGCAGTTCATCAAATACGCACAGCTCCGAAGCAAACGCTAGTAATTTTCCCGGCTTAAAAACAAATGCTAGTGGCTTAATCCCAAATCTATCTCGCGCTAAAAAAATACTCTCTTTTTTCTTGTCCCAAATTGCCAAGGCCCACATGCCGTTAAATTTTTCCAAACATTTTTCACCCCACTTATCAAACGCTGCCATCACAATTTCTGTATCAGTTCTGGTTCTAAATTTGTAACCCAAATTCTCCAATTCCTTCTTTAACTCCAAAAAGTTATAAACCTCACCATTAAACACGATCCAGTAGCGATTCATATATTCCATGGGTTGTAAACCAGCATCTGAAGTATCCAGGATTGACAATCTTCTGTGCCCCAAGATCAAATTGGCTCTGCGATCAACATACACACCCTCACCATCAGGGCCACGATGGGCAATCGTCCTCAGCATTCGCCGCATACTCGGCTTATCTATTTTTCTATCTTTTCTCCATACCCCCGCTATTCCGCACATATATCCTTAAGTAATTCTCAACGAACGATTAATCATATTTTTCGAACGATTTTGGCCTTATTTCCGGTCACCACAGAATTGGCTGGGATTTTCATGTTACTCACCACGCAATTTGTTCCAATCACGCTTCTTCTTCCAATTTTACTGCCTTTCAATATTGATACTCTCTCTCCTATCCACACGTCATCACCAATTTCTACCCCTTTTGTTTCTGGTTTGTTAATTTCCATGGCTCCCTTGGGGAACGACTTGACAATTACTCCATGTCTTTTTTTCCAATCTATAGTATGCGTGTTGGTATCATAAATCGAAACATCGTAAGAAATTAAAACACACCCCCCTATGGTTATTTGATCATCGCAAAGAATTTTTGAACCTTCACCAATCCCCGAATAATCCCCCATCAGCAAGACGCCACCAAACCTTACACCAACGTTCCCCTCCAATTTAACACACTTGCCCAGTTTCATCATTCCACCATCGACGAAGACATCTACCACAATCTCACTTGTCTCCAACCTTCCCACCAAGCTTTTTTCCCCAACTTCCAATCTCCCGCCACCGCCAACCGACAGCTGACCATTAATCACCACCCCTGACCTTATATATATTTTTGATCCTTTGTCTGCCTCGATTTTTCCACTTATTCTTAGACCGTCGTCCATAACGATTTTTGACCCGTTCTTGGCAATTATCTGGCCGCTGAATACTTTGCACCCCCTACCCAATTTTAAGTTTGAGGTTTTATCAATTTCTATTCTTACTCTGGGCGAAAGCCTCACAATGCCATCAACTTCAATGTTTTTGCCAAGCATTACCCTCAATAGCCAGACTTTGATAGCCCCCAACCAAAAAAAAAGTTCTCTTGATACACTCAAGATTAAATCTCGTCGTTTCATTTGATGTATTATAAACTGATTCCAGGATTTTTAAGATATGAGATTAAATTTATCCAACCGTCATTATCCAACCATCTTTTTCCTGGGCCTTATCTCTGCGGCAGCCCACCTCACACTCTTTTCCTTTCGCCCCACTGAAGACACTCCTTGTTGGTTTGGCGTTGTTGACTATTTTAGATCCGGCTTCAACCTTCCAGTAACCGGCCATTGCCTCTACAACCCACTCATTCCGTTCATCACCCTGCTTATCAACAGCATCACCGGACTTGGCTACATCTACGCCTATTTCTCTATAAACATTTTTGCCTACTTTTTAACCGCCCTTATTGTCTACCGTTTTTCCCACATTTTCTTCTCAAAGCACATTTCACTTCTGGCGAGCCTATTTTTTCTTTTAAGTTTCACTACCCAAATCCTCAGCTTTTCTGTCGTGCCCGACATCTTCACTTGGAGTCTAGAGGCCGTTTTCATCTACGCCATCTTTAAACGCCTAATCGCAAAAGGATCCGTCAACTCTGGTTGGATTATGATCCTTGGCCTTTTTTCAGCCCTATTGGTCCTTACCAAAATCAACCTGGGCTTTCTTTTGCCGTCAGCTTTAGTTCTCTTTTATCTAAAATCTCCTCGCAATTTTATAAAGCATAGCCTCATTTTCGTCATTTTTGTCTCAATTCCGATTCTTGCTTACTACTTTTGGATTTATCAACACACCGGTATTCAACCTTGGGATAGTCTTATAATTGGACTGGAAACTGAAAAGCCTACCGTTATCAGCCACCTTACTGCCTTTGTCGCTGCCTTTCTTTATTTTTGGCCCCTAATTCTTGCCTCTTTCCCCCTTCCCAAGTTCTCCCAACCTCAAAAGATACTTTTGTTCTCAATCGCTCTTGGCCTCTTAGTACCCATCATTATCTGGCCCTACGTTGGTTTCCGATTCGCCTACTCATTCTTTATCTTCTTCTTGCCACTTGCCGCCTTAGGCACCCACTGTCTTACCACTCGCACCAAATCATACAGCAATACTATCCTCATCAGTATTATAGCCGTGTATTGGGCAATTAATCTCCTGCGCGTTCACCTTACCTTGACCAACCAGACGCACATTGTATACTTCCTCCACCTTATCAATCGCTTTTTCTAGTCATCTATGTCCGCCCCCAAACTCCATCTGGGTTGTGGCACTATCTATCTCCAGGGTTACATCAACATTGACGTCGCCATTCCCGACTGGTCGTATCTCGCTTCAGACCGCCCTGACTTAGTCAATTTGAACCAAACCACCGTGGACCACTACTACGGCTCCAAAATCCACAAAAACGTCACCCGCTCTGACTTTGAGACCAAAAAATTCGAAACCAGGCCCATTGTTGTCGATATTTTTGCCGATGTTCGCCACCTCCCCTTCAAGCCAAACTCCGTGGCGGAGATTCGCTCTGTCCAACTCTTTGAGCATTTTTCCTTCCAAGAGGGGAGAGAGTTACTCAAGTATTGGCACAGGCTCCTCAAAAAGGGTGGCACAGTCCATATCGACATTCCCGACCTAGACGGCACAATCGAGGGCTACTTCCGCTCCAAGACCCAAAAAGACCGCGATTGGTACACCAGGCTCCTCTTTGGCAGCCAAAAAAACGAATTTGGCTTTCATAAAGCCATGTATTCCAAGTCATCCATCAGACATTTACTTCAGGCCTTGAAATTCACCCACATTAAATTCCTCCCCAACATCCACCTTTACCCCGCCTTCGCCGTCGAAGCCCTTAAATAACTCACGCTTTTGCCGCGCAAACCATTCCACAGTTTTTTTAAGGCCTATTTCAAAACTTGTTCTCGATTTAAATCCAAATTCATTTTTGGCTCTGGTTACATCCAGCCTTCTTCGCGGTTGGCCATCCGGCTTGGTTTTATCCCAAACTATCTCGCCCCTATAACCCACCAATTTTTTTATCACCTCCGCTAATTCTCGAATCGAAATTTCCGAGCCACTTCCCAAATTCACCGGATCAGCTCCATTATATTTCTCACTTGAAAGTATGATTGCCTCCGCCGCATCTTCTACATATAAAAATTCTCGAGTAGGTTTACCTGTCCCCCACACCACTACTTCACTAGCTCCAGATTCCCTCGCTTCTACGAACCTTTTGATCAAAGCGGGGATAACATGCGAACTTTTTAAGTCAAAATTATCGCCAGGACCATACAAGTTCACCGGCAGCAAATAAATCGCATTAAAGCCGTACTCTTGACGATAAGCTTGAGCTTGTACCAACAACATTTTTTTGGCCAGACCATACGGCGCATTGGTTTCCTCAGGATAACCGTCCCACAGCCGATCTTCCTTAAAAGGCGTTGGCGTGAATTTGGGATAAGCACACACCGTGCCAATTGCCACGAACTTTTTTACCCCCGCTTTTCTCGCCTCCTCCATCAATTGAATTCCCATAATTGCATTCTCGTAAAAAACCCTTCCCGGGTGTTGTTGATTAAAACCAATTCCCCCCACCAGTGCCGCCAAGTGGATGACCACATCTACGCCAGCCGCTGCCTCGCGGCAGGCTTCCAGACTTTTCAAATCCAGTTCTTTTGAACTGGGCGCCCACACTTCTTTTGGTTCCAGTTTCCCCAACCGCTCCAGTAAATGCTCTCCCAAGAAGCCATGGCCGCCGGTTACCAATACTTTTTTGTTTTGCCAAAAATTATTCATATTTAAACTACTTGTGATTTTCGATATTCATCCACCACTTCTCTGGCGTTGCCGTCGCTTCTGATTCTGCCTTTATCTATCCACAAAACTCGATTGCAAAACCGTTTCATCAAATCCAGATTGTGGGTCACAAACACCACCGTTTTTTGTTCACTGCCAAAAAACACTTCCATTTTTTCAATACATTTATTTTGGAAAGCTTCATCCCCCACCGACAGCACTTCATCAACCAGCAACACATCTGGGTCTGTAAAAATTGCCACCGCAAACCCGAGCCGGGCATACATGCCCGAAGAAAAATGCTTGACTGGCATATCTATAAACGATTTCAAGCCAGAAAACTCCAAAATTTTCTCGTACTTTTCTGCCATTTCTTGTTTGCTGTTTCCCAACAACATGCCGTTAAACATAATATTTTCTCTACCCGTGAGTTCCGGATGAAATCCGGCGCCCAATTCCAACAGCCCGGCGATTTTTCCCTCAGTCTTGATCGTTCCTCGGTCAGGTAAGGCTACTCTTGAAATCAGTTTAAGCAGCGTAGTTTTTCCTGCCCCATTATTGCCCACAAAACCCACCGACTCTCCCCGATTAATGGCAAAAGTCATGTCCCGAACAGCATAGAACTTTTCATACTCGACCTTCTTGCCGGTTGCCAGTGCGCCCAGGAAATCCCGCAGCGACGGGAAATACCTTGGGCCCTTAAAATACTGTTTACTCACCCGGTCAAATACAATGCTTGTCATCTTTCCCCTTACAAAATATCAATTACAAATCCCTCTAATTTTTTAAACAACCAATAGCCAAATACAAACAACCCCACTGCCCATATTCCCGATGAAGCCAGCAGCCCCCAGTTGGGCGCTTGATTCAGCAGAATTACTCTCCGAAAGCTATCAATAATCCCCGCTGCCGGATTTAAATAAAACAGGGGCAGGTAAGTCTTTTGAATGCCCTGAAGCCCATAAATTACCGGGCTGGCGTACATCCACAGCTGCACAAACAAAGGCATGGCAAATTGCAGGTCTCTAAATATCGCGGTCAGAGTGCTCACAATCAGAGCCAGCGCCCCTGCCAGCAATATCATCATCGGCACCAAAAACACCAGAAAAAGTCCCCACCCACCCACATCCACTTTAAAGTGCAGCAACATGATGAAGAATACCAAACTGCCGATCGCAAAATCCACCAAAGAAGAGACCATAATCGATAACGGCACAATTTCTCTGGGGAAATAGACCTTAGTCACCAAGGCTTTAAATCCAATCAGGCTAGTTGCAGCCACATTCATCGATCTGGATATAAACAACCACGGCAGCAAAGCAGCGTAAGAGAAAATCGGGTAGGGGATGCCACTTGAGTCAACCTTTAAAAACTTGTCAAAGATCAGGCTAAACACCAGCATCAAAAACAACGGTTGAATCACCGCCCAGCCTACCCCCAAAAAGGTCTGCTTATATCTGGCTTGTAAGTCCCTTTGCACAAATAACCAGATTAAATTTTTGTATTGCCACAACTCCATCAAGTGTTCTTTCATGACAGATTGTATAATACCAGAAAATTGTCAGGACAAACCATGCCGCATCAAAAAAAGATTGTTCTTTCCATAATCATCCCCGTTTATAACGAGGAAAAAACCATTGATAAAGTTATCGATAAGGTCAAAAAAGTTAAGTTAGCCCCCAACATCGTCAAAGAAATCATTGTGATTGACGACGGTTCCACCGACAACAGCCGCCAAAAAATTATCAGAAAGAAGCAGCTTGACAGGAAGAATCTCAAGGTCCATTTCTCCCTCATCAACCTGGGCAAAGGCGCCGCCGTCCGCGTCGGTCTCAAGTTTGCCAAGGGCGATCTGATCATCATCCAAGACGCCGACCTGGAGCTTGACCCCAAAGATCACCGGAAAATTATCGAACCCATTATCAAGGGAGAAGCCAAAGTGGTCTACGGCTCTCGCTTCCTCTCGCCAAACCCGAACATCCCCCAAAAGACCCGTCTTGCCAACTGGTTTCTCACCACCCTGGTCAATCTCCTCTACGGCTCACACTTAACCGACATGGAAACAGCCTACAAGGCCTTCGCCGCCAAAACCATCAAACCCATCCGCCTTCGCGCCTTGGAATTTGAATTCGAGCCGGAAATTACCTGCCAACTCTTAAATCAAGGCACAGCTATCATGGAGGTCCCCATCAAGTATCGGCCCCGTACCAAAAACGAAGGTAAAAAAATCAACTTTATCCACGGCATCGAGGCCATCTACACCATCTTCAAGATCAAATATGCCAAAACTTAACCGAATTTGACAAAAGATGTTGTCCTCAGTTGTTCCAATAACCGTAGATTTTTGCTAGCCTGACTAATCAGCTTAAATACCATCGTTGCAAAAGATGTATAAAAACTTCATCAACGAATAGCTAAACTGCCAGATAGAAAAATATAAATAAACAAAAGAAAGTCACACTACAAATATGATATTGAAAAAAACCACGGACTAAATTACACTCCAGTTGTGCCTCGCAAAAAACTTCCTCGCAAAACCATCGGCGTTGGTGAAGTGCAAATTCACGACCTGGAAAAAAAATACGTTAACGACGTCCTCAACAATAATCGCCTCTCCCACGGTTACTACTCCGACCGCTTTGAACGCGCCTTTGCCCGCGCCCACAAATGTAAATACGCCTTCTTTACTAACTCTGGTACCTCAGCCTTGCAGGTTGGCCTCCACGCCATGAAGATCAAGTATGGCTGGCAGGACGGCGCCCAAGTCCTGGTACCCGCCGTTACTTTCGTCGCCTCCGTCAACACCATTCTCCAAAATAACCTTACCCCGGTTTTGGTCGACGTCGAAGCCGACCACTACAACATTGACCCCAGTCTGATCGAAGCCAAGATCACCGCCAGGACCGTCGCCATCATGCCCGTGCACCTGTGTGGCAACCCCTGTCACATGGACCCCATCATGCACCTTAAGAAAAAATACCAACTCAAAATGATCGAGGATTCCTGCGAAACCATGTTCGCCCGAGTCGGCCATCAACCCGTCGGCTCATTTGGCGAAGTCGGTTGTTTTTCCACTTACGCCGCCCACGTCCTGGTTACCGGCGTTGGCGGTTTCTCGACCACCAGCGACGACGAACTGGCCGTCCTCATGAAGAGCCTCTATAACCATGGCCGCGACGGCATTTACACCTATATCGACGACACCAAAAAGGCTAGCCTCAGACAGCTGTTTTCCATCGTCTCCCGTCGTTTCAACTTTATCCACCAAGGCTACAGTTACCGCGCCACCGAACTCGAGGCCGCCTTGGGCCTGGGCCAAATGCGCCGCTGGCGCCAGATCATCCGCCGTCGCAAACAAGTTGCCCGGCGGCTCACCAGTGGCCTCAGAAATTTGGCACACTACCTACAACTTCCCACCATTAGAAAAAATCACGAACACATTTTTATGATGTATCCCCTCGTCGTCAAAAATGGCGTCGACCGCGACGACCTGATCCTCTACTTGGAAAAAAACGGCGTCGAAACTCGTCCCTTACTCCCGCTCACCAACCAGCCCATTTACGTACAAATATGGGGCGGTATCGAAGGCAAGTATCCGGTGGCCAAACATCTAAATCAACACGCCTTCTACGTTGGCTCCCATCCATACTTAACCGACCAAGACGTCGATTACATTATTCACACCTTCCAGGACTACTTCAAACAAGGTAAACTCTTTTAACCATATAACCCTCGGGCTTTCCGATGACTCAAAAAATTAAATCATCACTGATCATCCTAACCAGAAATGAGATCGAAGGCATGCGCTCCTTGATCGGCCGCATCCCTTTCGAAGCCGCCAACGAAGCCTTCGTCGTCGACTACCGCTCAAACGACGGCACCGTCGAATTTGTCAAAAGGCGGGGCATCCGTTTGGTCGCCCAAACCAAATCGGGTAGGGGAGAGGCTTTCAAATTGGCCGTCACTAAAGCCCGCGGCGACATCTTAGTCTTCTTCTCACCAGACGGCAACGAAGACCCGGGGGACATCCCCAAACTCATCAAAGCCATCCGGGACGGAGCCGATATGGCCATCGCTTCCCGTTTCCTCCCCGGCTCCCGGAATGAAGAAGACGATCAACCCCTCAAGTTCCGCCTCTGGGCCAACCAAGCCTTTACCGCCGTCGCCAACTTGCTCTGGAACCAGTCGGGGACCTACGTCACCGACACCATCAACGGCTACCGCGCCATCAACAAGTCAGCCTTCAACTCCCTAAACTTGGACGCAGCCGGCTACGCCATCGAGTATCAAATGACCATCCGCGCCCTCAAAGCCCACCTCAAGATTGTCGAATTCCCCACCATCGAAGGCAACCGTATCGGCGGCCAGTCCAAATCCCAATCAATCCCCACCGGCCTCAAATTCCTCCAACTCCTGGCTCAAGAAATCTTCACTTAGTTTTTATCTCAAAGGGTTTGTCTCCATAATACCCGATAAACGGCGGGCAAATTCGCGCCTCCTCCTCCCAGACTTCAAACGTCAACACCTTGTCACTCTCTTTCACTCGCTCCCCAAACTCCACACACTTTTCGTGCGGTCTAATCGCCGCTAAATCAACATAGAACTTATTTGTCACCACTACTGTAATTATCGCCAGCAACGACAAGCCAGCCACGACAGATCCTTCTCCTCGCTTGTCAAACCGGTTCGCCAGCCCTGCAACCGCCAGCACCGCAAACGGGATTAGATGATAAAGCATATAGTCGTGATACCAGGCTATATTGCGAAATACTAGGATATGGCTCACCCCCGTGGATAACGCCACCAGCAGCATTTTACTTTCCTTCCCCGAGCCCTTTACTACTGTTAAGCCAAGCCCCAAGGCCGCCGCTATCAGAACCGGCAAACCGAAAAAAGCTTTGCTTCTCGAGACCAGTAGCCCTAACCATCCACTCGGCGTATAAGGTTGCGCCGCCACCCCCAACCTTACACTAACCACGCTCAAGAAATCGCGCAGTAAGTGCCCCGTCACCAACCACTGATGCCCCAAAATTATCACCCCCGCCCCCACCATCGCCGCCACTATGCCCAACACCACCTCTTTTCTTTTTTTTGTCAGCGCTTCTGCCGCCAGAATCCAGGCCCCCACCCAAAACCCGGGCCAATCAATCAGTAACAATACAAATATACTCCCCATCAACCACCATCGATATTTCCCGTCATAATCAATTTTTACATAAGCCCACAATGCCAAACTGGTAAACGTGAGCAGCAGCGGCTCAAACACCGGCAGCCGCCCGTAATACAAAAACAACGGCGTCACTGATACCGGCAATACGGCTAGTGTTTTACCCCTTCCAAACACTTCACAGGAGAGGAGCATCAACACCCCCACCCCCAGCATCGAAAAGATCACCGATACCACCCGGGCTGCGGCTTCACTCTCGCCCACCACAGAAAACACCCCTGCCAATAGTAGAGGATAAGTCGCCGGATGATGGGTATGCAACGACCAAGATGTTTTATCCGCCCTCCACAAATTCGTCACTTGTGCTCCCTTAGTCTCGAACAAACCATACCGCAAGTAATTTCTGGCAATCTGACCGTAAAACACTCCGTTAAACTCATGATGTCCGCTAAAAGGCTCGCCCATCCTGGGTATCAACAGGCCAAACACCCCCACCATCACCACTGCCATTTTTATCAACCGCCACCAACCACTACCTTTTTTCTTGTTCATACCATGCCACCAATTGCCTGATTCCCCTCTCCAAATCCGTTTTTGCCCTCCACCGCAACAGCCTCTGGGCCTTGTTGGTATCGGCATAGGTCATCTGCACGTCACCAGGTTTTTCCGCCTCCCTTTCAATCACCGCCCGCTTCCCCATTGCTTTTTCAATCGTTTCGATCAGGTCTGAGAGCCGCGTCGGCTTGCTGCCTCCCAAATTGATAATCTCGTAAACCATAGGGTTATCAACTGCGGCCACCACCCCATCGGCAATGTCTTCGATGTAGGTATAATCTCTACCGCTGCTGCCATCGCCAAATACGGTTATCGGTTTATCATGTGATATTGCCTCCACAAACAAATAGCAGGCCATATCCGGCCTATTTCTTGGTCCATAAGCCGTAAAAAACCGTAACCCCGTCGTCTTGATGCCGTACAAATGAGCATAAGTGGCACACAACACTTCTTTAGCTTTCTTACTGGCGCCATAGGGCGAAATCTGCCGGTCGGTATTATCCGTTTCTTTAAATGGCCCGCTCTCTCGTATCCCATAAACGCTCGAAGAGCTGGCAAACACCAATTGGTTTACCCGGCACTTCCTCATCCCTTCGAGCAAATTCAGCGTCCCCATCACGTTCACGCTCCAGTAAAGTTCCGGCTCCACCAGTGACGGCCTAATGCCTGCCCGGGCCGCCATATGAACCACCGCCTCCACCTTTTCTTTTGCCAAGATCTTCCATAACTTTATATCGCGTATATCAAGCTTAATTACCCTAAAGTTGACCTTACCTTCGTGCCCCCCCACATTCGCCCATTTAATCTTCGGATCATAATAATCGTTAAAATCATCCACTACGATTACCCGATCCCCCCGGGCCACCAATCGGTCTACCACATGCGACCCAATCGACCCCGCCCCCCCCGTCACCAGCACCGTTTTCCTTTTCATGGCAGCCATTATATACTAACCAAAGCACACCCCTTACTATGACCAATACCCTAGGCACTAGAGCCTAGACTACTAACTACTCTACCCCATCTATGTCTACATCTCGAAAATCTGGATTTACCCTTTCCAAAGAAGACTTCGGCATCGTCGTCTTCCCCTTTCTCCTCACCGCCGCCCTCATCGTCCTCGGCTACCAAATCCTGGTCAGACAAACCCCAGAGGCGCGCCTTAGCCTTCCACCTGCCGACAACACCGTCGAGATCATTAGGTCTGGAGAATTTTCTCCGGTCTCCCCGCCTACCACCACTCCCCAAACCGTCCAGTTTGTCATCGGGAGCCTCCCCCAAAACAGCTCCCAGCTTACCAATCTTATTGACCGGGCCAAAACCACCGGGGCCAATGCCGTTTATCTGTCTCTGCCCCTCACCATGGGCTCAGACCATAGCCTCAAAGTTGACTACATCGACAAAAGCTCCCAGGATAACGTGGAAAAGTGGCTCAAACGCACCACCATTGCCCTTCACCAACAGGGTTTCCATACCCTTCTAGCCTTGACCATCAACGCCAGTACCACCATCTCCGACTATGCTGCTTTCGAGAAAAACTACTTGGCCCTGATGAAAAGCAATTGGATCGATATCGCCGCCGCCTACCACGTTTCCTTCCTTTTCCCCGGTATTACCGTGGGCCATCCGCTTTATTCGCAGTTGACCCCGCCGCAAATGAGCCAGCTCGTCATTCGCACCAACCAGGCTCTAAGGCAAACTTATCAGGCCCAGATCGGCATCGGCCTTTGCTGCCAGACCGATCCGCCTACCAACTACCTCTTTGGTTACAACTTCGCCCTGGTGATCGGCAATCAAGACGTCGCCACCAGTGTCCTTTCACCCATTGCAGAGAGTCTCAAACCCAAGCACCGCTTCTCCCACGTCTTCTACTACTTAAGGGATTCCATGACCGCCACTTCCTCCATTCCCCAATAACTTTCGCCTTTAGCCCAACGATTTGAAGTATTCGATGGTGTTAGCTAACCCCTCCTCCAACCCCACTTTCGGTTCCCAGCCGGTCGCTTCCCGGACTTTGTCAATCACCGGCCGTCTTCTGGTGGGATCGTCCTCCGGCAAATCGCCATAGGTAATTTGCGAATCAGAACCCGTGGCCTTCTTAATTAGCTTAGCCATCGCCAGCACGGTGTACTCATCGGGGTTACCGAGGTTATAAGCCTCACCAGCCGTTTTTTCCGACTCCATCACCAGCTCTATCCCTTCCACCAGATCATCAACATAGCAATAACTTCGCGTTTGCGATCCGTCACCATACACCGTAATCGGCTCGCCCTTGAGTGCCTGGGTCATAAAATTGGGAATAATCCGCCCGTCTTTGGGATCCATCCGCGGCCCATACGTGTTAAAGATCCTGACCGTTCTGATGTCTAAACCATTTTGTCGCCGCCACACCGTCTGCACCATTTCCCCAAACCGTTTAGAGACGTCGTAACACGCCCGTACTCCCCGGATATGCACGTTCCCCCAATAACTCTCTTTTTGTGGGTGCTCCAACGGCTCCCCGTACACTTCCGAAGTCGAAGCAAACAGCATTCTCGCCCCGATCTTACTGGCATATTCGCACAAGTGATGGGTCCCAAACGAGTTGACCATATAGGTAGGTATCGGATTATCCATATATCCCCTCGGGCTGGCTGGACTGGCCAGGTGGTAGATCCGCTCAAACTCCACTTCTGCCGGTAAGTACTCACCCGCCGGCCGCGCTACATCCGCCTCAATCAGGTGGAACAGGTCATTTCCCTGCAGGTCCGCCAAATTCTCATGGTTTCCTGTTATAAAATTATCCACACCCCACACCTCATGGTTCTCGCCCGCCAGCCGCTCACACAAATGTGAGCCAATAAACCCCGCCCCACCAGTTACCAAAATTTTCATAATTTTACCTTTGTCGTGATTACTTCCTCGCCACCGATTATCTGTTATTTTTTGCTTTTTGACAATGAGGCAATGGGACAATGAAACCAGCAATTTTGTTGTAAGATAAACCCATGAAGACTCTTCGAAACAGTTTCCTGATTACCCTTCTTGTGGCCGTTTTTCTTAAGGGAATTGTTTTTTCCATTATCGTCCCCCTGTGGGAATTCCCCGACGAACAGGCCCATTTTGGGCAGGTCCAAAACACGGTCGAGACCGGCCAGCTGTTCAAAAAAGGCAACAACTTATCCGAAGAAATTTATCTTTCCGAACTCGTCCTAGACACGCTTCGCGACAATCGGGGGATCAATAAATTCACTTACCACCCCGACTTTAAGCATACTTTCAGCACCAGTCTAATCGGTCCTCAGGAAGAAGCCCTCGCCTCCCTCTCAGTCCTCTCCCGCACCAACTTTATCAAAACCGAAGCTACCAACTACCCGCCCCTTTTCTATCTCCTCTCCGCCGCCGGCTACATCCTCACCTCCCCCACCAACCTGTTTGTCCGCGTCTTTGCGACCCGTATGGTATCTGTCTTGCTCTCCGGTGCCTTCGTCTGTCTTGGTTGGAAATTAGCCAACTTAGTCTTCCCCAAACAAAAAGCTCTCGCTCTGGCTCTAGCTCTATCCCTCGCCTTCCACCCCATGCTCTCGTTCGTTTCCGCCGGTATCAACAATGATAATCTCCTAAACTTACTAGGCCTGTTTGTCGTTTATCTTGCCGCTTCTTGGATCACCAAGGGCCCCAGTGTCAAAATAAGCCTCTTACTGCTTCTTTCTTCCGTCCTTGGTCTGCTCACCAAACCCCTGATCATCCCCGTCCTTTTTGGCTTTGGCTTGGTTTATCTCCACGAGTGGTTTGTCACCCGCAGACACTTTAAACGCCAACTTCGCCTTTCCTGGCCTCTTGTGGCCATAACTGCCTTAGCCATCGCCTACTTGCTCTTCACCTTTGCCGGGACCGGCCGCATCCGTTACTGGCCCAGCACCAACGCCGCCTCCACCACGACCCTATTCGACTATCTCCAGGCCCAACTACCCCGCTACTACCGCGAGACTCTGGTTTGGTACTGGGGGGTCTTTAAGTGGCTTGGAGTAATTTTGCCCCTCAATCTAGTGCGCATTATCAAAGTTATCATGGCTATATCGGCCTTTGGCCTCGTCAGGTTGTTTTTGACCAATAAGCCAATTGTTCCCAAGTCGCTGGTTGCCGCCTTTATCATTATTACCCTCTCTTACATTGCCCTGCTCACCCTCTGGGATTTTTCCCTGGTCCGTAGCCTCGGTTTCTCCCACGGCCTCCAGGGTCGCTACTTCTTCCCTGTCATTGGCGCGCACTTGGCGCTCTTGGTCACAGGCTTCTCTTCCGCTTTCCCCAAACGCTTTTTAATCCGCGCCGCCCAGTTCTTAGGCGTTTTCATGATTTTTTCACACTTGGTTTCTCTCTACACTCTAGCCCACTCTTATTACTCGCTTACCAACCTGAACATTTTTCTTATTCAGGTTAGCCAATACAAGCCTTTCTTTTTGAAATCCCCCCTTGCCCTTGTTATAATCCTCACTTATCTGCTAACCTTAGCCGTCCTTATCAAACAATCTCTCAAACCCAAGAACTAGCCCTCGCCCCCCGTCTGCCGCTTTTTTGATTCGTCATTTCATTACTTCTTACTCATTACTTTCTATTCCTTAATATGATCATCGGCATTCTTGGCCTCGGGGAAGTCGGCTCAGCCATCAAAAAACTCACTAGCCCAAAACACACCGTTTATGTCAGGGAGCTCTCCTTCGATGAAATCGGCACCAACAAGCTGGATGTCCTCCACATCTGTATCCCGTTCACCCAGACTTTCGTTTCCGCCGTCACCAAACTTATCCGGCAGAACAAACCAAAACTGACCATCATCGACGCCACCGTCAAACCTGGCACCACTCAAGCTCTCCACCAGAAAACCGGCGCCAACATCGTCCACGCACCGATAGATGGCGTCCACCCTCACCTCTACGACTACCTTTTTAAGTTCAAAAAACCCATTGGCGCCGTCAATTTACAAAGTTACCAGCTCGCCAAAAAGCACTTCGAGGATTTGGATGTTGCCACCATCCGCTTCGACTCGCCCTTAGAGACCGAGCTGGCCAAAGTCCTCTCCACTACTTACTATGGCTGGAATATCATTTTCGAAAAATATGTCCACAATCTTTGTCAGCATCAAAGCGCCAACTTCGACCAGGTGTATACCAAATATAATCAAATCTACAACCAAGGCTACCAACAAACCCACCCCCATACTATCCGCCCCGTGCTAAAACATGTCGATGGGAAAATTGGCGGCCACTGCGTCATTCCCAATGCCGAAATTATGGACGACTGGCAGGGCGACGCCTTCACCAAATTTCTCCTCGATCAAAACAAAAAGCTCAAGTAACTTCATCCTGTTTCAACCATCATTCTCAAATTCGCAAGAATTTAAGAATAGTTAATACACTCTGCTATCTTTCCATCAGTAAAAAAAACAGCCGATTCTTCAAAAATACTCCCCAATACTTTCCTCAACTTCCGCAAAAAAATCTGATCGACTTAATTTATCATAGTTCCGTGCATTTTGTGCCCGACTAGGATTAAATACGCTTATGCCGCATCGCACTTCTTCCCATAAACTAAGATTGAAGTCTCTAGCCACTTCGCTCCTTCAAAAAGACAAAGTGGTAATCTATGGAATTATTCTCTTGGCCATTTTCACCCGCTTCTGGCGCTTGTCAGAACTCTTACATTGGACCCTGGACGAAGAATACTGGGCCTACGTCGTCCGCAATATCGCCACAGGCTACCACTTACCCTTAATTGGCGGCCCGGCCGCCGGCACCGGTCTCTACTTGGGTCCTCTCTATGTCTGGCTCGTCGGCCTTTATGGCGCCATCTTTGGCACCCATCCCGTTACTCTGGGCATCTTTGCCTCTACCCTTGGAGTCCTCACCACTGTCGCCATCGTTAAGTTATTTCCAAAGCTTCTGGGCCGCCATGGAGCCTACCTGACTGCCTTTCTTTACACCTTCTCCGTTTTTGCTCAACTTTATGACCGCAAGTTCTGGAACGCCACTCCTTTGCCATTACTTTCCGTCCTCACCCTTTATCTAACCCATCAGGTCATCAACCAAAAACAAGCCAAGCCTTGGCTCTTACCGGCCCTGGCCTTGGTCATCTCCCTTGCCTTTCACGCCCACTTAAGCGGCGCAGTCCTCACCCTTTTCGTTTTCACAGCTTTCACGATCCACCATATACCCAAAAAATACTTTACTCAACTGGCCATATTTTTTGCCCTCCTACAAACTCCGCTCGTCATCTTTGACCTCAGACACAACTTCACCAATCTCCATGCTTTGGGTAAGTTTGTGACCGCTCAATCGAGCCAACACATCAACCTAATTAGTAGGGGAGTGGAAGCCGTCCAGATTACTTTGACCACCTATGCCCGCGCCCTCTACACTCCGGTCACCGACATCGCCCGTGAGCTTACTTTGTGCACTGATTACGCCAATAGCCGCGTCCTGCCCCCCATAATCTACACGCTCGTCGCCTGCCTGATTCTGCTCTTCGCCCTCAAGCAGCTCCGGGCCAAGAATTTATTTTCCCTGCTCCTGTTGGTCAACCTCGTCGGCTTTTTTCTCTTTCGCCTTTTGGCCGCCGACTCCACCCTCTATCCGGGCCAACTCTCCGAATACTACCTGCTCTCCTCACTCGTGCCTTTTTTTATCTTCGGGGCGCAACTTATCATCAGGTTACACAAACACGCCCCACTGGCCTCGTTCTCAGTGCTGATTTTTTTTGCCGCCATCAACCTGAACCGCACTTCCGAGCTTATCCACACTCACGGTTTTATTACCAAAGATCAAACTGTCACCTCCGCCATCAGCAAGCTTGACGGCCATGCTTTTGGTTTGCGTGTCACCGGCGATCCTTGCCAAATTTACGGCTACCGCTACCTGTTTACCGTCTACGGCCGGGAACCCGCTAGTAGTTACTTAGACGCTAACTTCGCCTGGCTTTACCAGACAGCCCCTTCACCAATTCCACCTCAAAAAAGTCTGGTTATAGACGCCGACTCTGCTACAATTGAGCTTAGCGATGTTTCAACATCTCCTTAAACAATTCATTGGCAGTCAAACTGCCAAAGACAGCTTCATCAGTTCTACCGGCCAGCTGGCGGCCTCGGTGATGGGTGCGGTTTTTTTTGCCCTCACCGCCCGCTTTTTGGGCCCCAAAAACTTCGGTATTTTTTCCTTAGCCTTGGCTTCGGCCGTGATTGTCAAAGATTTATTAGGCCCGGCCATCAACGCCAATTTGCTGCGTTTCGTCCCCGCCCAAACCGACAAAACCGTTGCCTACCAATACATTAAGTACGCCGCCCTAATTGTCTTGGCCTACTACGCCGTCATCTCCCCGATCATCCTCGTCGCCAACCGCTTCTTTTCTTTTGTAATTTTTCATCAATTCTTTTTTGCCTTGATTCCTCTGACAATTGCCACCGCCCTCGGCTTCTCTCTAGCAGGTTTTATTTCCGGTTACTTACAAGCCGAGAAAATGTTTTTCCAAGACGCCCTCCTGACCATGGCCCAACCCATGCTGCGCTTGATTTTCCTCACCCTGGTTTATTCTCTGGGCCTTTTGTCAATTCAATCTCTTTTGGTTTTGAACTTGACCGCTTACGTCATCGTCTCCGTCGCCGGCCTCAGCTTTTTCTCCCCGGCTATCCTCGCCACCAAAGTAAGTGCCAAAGTCCGCCGTGCCACCAACCGTTTTCTGCCCCTGATGGCCGCCTCCGTGGGCACCAGTACCGTCACCGACCGCCTCAACCTGTTCATTACCAATTTCTACACGAGCGCCTCAGAAGTGAGTCTTTTGGCAGTCGTGGGCGCCCTCTTTACCCCAGCCAAACAGATTTCCGGCTCCATTAGCAGTGTCTTGGGCTCCCGTTTTGCCGCCTTTCAGACTAGGGCTGAAGCCTATGATTATCTCCAAAAGGCCGTGGCCCTCTCCTCCCTCATGGCCTCACTCCTTATCACCAGCATGATTTTTGCCCGGCCCGTTATCCTGATTATCTACGGCCAAGCTTTTGCCGACGCCATTCCCATTTTCCAAATCTTCACCATTGCCTACGCTTTTTTTATTTTTCAAATCCCCTTCTCCGCCATGCTACTTTATTTCAAAGGCCGTTCAGACTTGCTGGCCGTCATCGCCGGCATTAGCTTAATTCTTACCGTCGCTGCCAATTTAATCCTTATCCCCAGGTTTGGCGTGATCGGCGCCGCTTCATCATTGGTGGCGGTTTTAATCGCTTCTGCCATTATCACCATCGCCGCTTCTTTCCTCGCCCGCCGCCACGTCCGGAGCACTTAGCAGAAAGATAATGGCCTCAATTACCAGCCACACTATCGTCAGGAACGAAGACCGCTTTATTTGGTATGCCATCATGTCTGTTATCAGTGAGGTCGATCGGATGATTATCTACGACACCGGCTCCACCGACCGCACAGTCGAAGTGATCAAATCCATCAACAGTAGCAAAATCTATTTCCAACAAATACCCACCACCACTTCTGCCCAAATCACCAATCTCCGTCGCCGGCAACTTAAACTAACCAAAACGGATTGGTTTATGCTCCTAGACGGTGATGAGATTTGGAATCAAGATACTATCAAACAATTCACCCAGTTCGCCACTTCCCAGCCTAAACGGGTTAAAGCAGTCATCGCCCGCACCAGAAACTGCGTCGGCGACATCTATCATTACTTACCAGAATCCACCGGCAAATATCACCTCAAAGGTGTTACCGGCCACCTCACCGTTCGTGCCTACCGCCAACTTCCCGGCTATAACTGGATCGGCCACTACCCCATGGAAGCCTACGCCGACCGCTCCCACCAAAAAATCAATAATCAAAATGAAGACCTGGCGTTTTTTGATAATTTTTATTGGCACATGACCCACTTGACCAGAAGCACCAGCCCCGACCGCGTCTTGGGTTTTAGAAATCATAAGTATGACTTAGGCATTGCCGTCAACACTAAACAACAATTACCCAAAGTATTTTTTTCTCCGGCTGCACCAAAGTTTGCGCATGTCACCAAACCTAGGAGTGTCAGCTATACTCTCACTGCCGCTGCCTTGGCACCGTTTAAATATATCAAAAATTACCCCACCTCATGAGTTTACCAAAAAACATCTGGTCCCAAAAAGAATATTACGACAAGATTAAATCTTGGGACGATCTCTCCCACCCGGGTATCAAAACTATTGCCGCTTACATCAAAGACCTCCACGCCATTTTAGATATTGGCTGTGGCGATGGTCGTAAACTGACCCTCTTGGGCAGCAACACCAACTTTCGGGTAGGTACCGAGGTCTCGACAACACCACTCATCAATGGCAACCACCTTGGCGTCGTCGCCCTTGGCGAACAGTTGCCCTTTGCCGACCATAGCTTCAACGCCGTTACTTCTTTCTTTGTTTTGGAACACACCCAAACACCCCAACTCGTCGTCGAAGAAGTCCTCCGGGTATTAAAACCAAAGGGTTTACTTTGTTTTCTCGCACCCAACTACGGCGCCCCCAACCGCGCCTCCCCCAATTTCCAAGGCTCCAGGTTGACCAAACTAATCGCTGGCTTTTTATCCTCTTTTTTCTTCACGAACTCCCTCTCTTGGCGCCAAGTTACCCCTCAAATTGACGACATCAACCAGTTTCACAGCGACTTAGACACAACGGTCGAACCAAGCCTCACATCCTTAATTCACTTTCTAGGACGTCGCAACATGAAACTGCTCCACACCTCATCCTACTGGGACATGGAAACCCGCCACCCCAAACTACACCAAAAGCTTTTTCGTGTCCTATCAGACCTTCATCTCTACCCCTTTATCCACTGGGGACCACATTTACTCGCCATCGCTCAAAAATCATGAACTTACTTTTTCTAAACCTCTACTCCGGCGGTCTCGAACGCGGCGCCGAATCCTTTACCCATGAATTGGTAAAAAGGCTAGGGGAGATTCACCAAGTTACTCTTATTAAAGGCAACTGCCGCCTTCAGCCCCAACACCGATTTTCCGGCTCTCTTTCCAACCAGCTTCTCAAACGCCTTTTTCTTGATGATTCAGGCCGCCAGGTCCTCACCTTTTCCCTTAAACAACTACCTCATATTGCCTCTTCAAACTATGACGTTGTATTTTCCTTAAACGGCTTCTGGCAACTCCTACTGCTCAAACTCTTACAACCCTTTAAAGGCTACAAAATTATCGTCACCGGCCATTCTGGTCCCGGTTGGGACGAACGTTGGAACTTATACCTTAAACCCACCTATTTTGTCGCCACCACCAAACCGACTCTCGACTGGGCACGCCACACTTGCTCCTGGATCAAATCAATTCTGATTCCCTACGCCATCGACCCACAGACTTTTCAAGTCAAACCTGCCAAAATTAATTTACCCGGGCCACTCATCCTCTGCCCCGCCGCCCTCGTCCCCTACAAACGCCTCGACCTGGCCATCCGCGCCGTGGCCAACCTCAGGCAGGGGAGCCTTTTAATCCTAGGCAAGGGCCCGCTTCGCCGGTCACTTACGATCCTGGGCCACCGGCTCCTTGGTAAACGATTTTTATTAACTTCTGTCTCCTATCAAGCTATACCAAGTTATTATCAAACCTGCTCCATAGTTACTCTCCCCAGCCTGCCTCAGGAGAACTCGCCCATGGTCTTTATCGAAGCCCTCGCTGCCGGTAAAATGGTAGTTGCCACCAACTCTCACAGAAACCGCTGGATGTTGGGTGGCGCTGGCTCTTACGTCGACCCCCAAGATGTCAATGCCTACTCACAAGCGCTCAAGCATACCCTAGGCATCAAACCAGATACCTCCAAACCACTGCAAAAGTTCAGTTGGCCGGCAGTCACTAAAAAATACCAAAAGCTTATCCGTGAACAATAAACCGCTTGTCACCGCCATCATTCCCACTTACAACGAGGCCGCCCACATTGCCGACTGCTTAACCAGCTTACTCGAACAAACCTATCTACGCCTGGAAATTATTGTTGTCGACGACGGTTCCACTGACAAGACTGTCAACCTGGTCCGGGATTTCATTGAGGTCAAAAAATCAAAAACCCACATCACCTTGCTCACTCAGAAACACCTTGGCCCTGGGGCTGCCCGCAACCAAGCGGCTGCAGTAGCCCACGGCCGCATCTTGGTCTTTGTCGACGCCGATATGGTTTTTGACCATGGCTTTATCAATCACCTCACCGCTCCCATTAGGCAAGGCAAAACCATCGGCACTTTTTCCAAAGAAGAATACGTGGCCAACACCAAAAACCAGTGGGCCAAGTCTTGGAGCCTCCTGCGCGGCTGGCAGCAAGGCAGAATGCACTCACCTGATCAACCAGAAACTCAGGCCGTCTTCCGCGCCATTACTACCGGAGCTTTCAAACAATCCGGTGGCTTCGACCAAAACCGCGGTTACGACGACGACTGGAGTCTCTCCGAAAAACTGGCAACACTCGCCACCAACGCGCCCCAAGCGATCATCTATCACAAGAACCCGGATTCTTTGGGGGAAATTTATACTCAATCAAAATGGATGGCCAAGAGAAGATATAAATTCGGTTTATTGGGTAAATTATTTGCTCTGATTCGCGTCTCACCGATATTTTCCTTGATTAATAGCCACAGGTTGGCCAAAAAGCACAACTTTAAACCCCTATTTCAAGCCAAACTTATCTCCGACCTTGGACAACTGCGCGGCCTCATCGAATCATTTACTGGAAATACCGCCCGATGAAAAAAATCTTCTTTCTGTTACTGGCCGCTTTTTGTTTCCGGCTTATCGCTCTTGACCAATCGCTTTGGCTCGATGAGGCCATCAGCGTCCACGCCGCTTCTGGAAATATCTTCGACATGCTCACTCATTATTCCCTCACCGACTTCCACCCTCCCCTTTACTACGCCATTCTTCACTTTTGGACCAAGATTTTTGGCCTCAGAGAAATCTCCGTCCGTCTCCCCTCAGTAATTTTTGGCCTCCTGACCATCTTCTTTACTTACAAAATCGCCGAACAGATTTTTCCCAAGAAGAGTTTGGCATTTGGCGTTTGGCAATTAGAATTAAAATATATTCCACCGTTATTATTGACCACTTCCGGCCTTCACATTTATTATTCCCAGGAGGCCAGGATGTATTCAGGGGCTGCTTTGGCCATCGCCGCCAGCATTTATTTTCTACTGCGACTTATCGATAATGATCGAGGTCTCTTTGCCAACTTGAAACAGCTTTTTTTCCATCAAAAACCGAGCCATGTCCTCTTGCTCCCCACCCGACACCAACTCACGGATCGTGGCTATCTCACCTTTTCACTGCTTTTCACCCTCTGTCTGTCTCTGGCACTCTACACCGACTACCTGCCCTGGCTGTTGTTGCCTCTATTCTTTTTAATTATTCCGGCTCACACCCTTGTCTCGCTCCTGCTAACTCTTCCTTGGTGGCCGTCCCTTACCCAACAGTTGACCGTCGGCCTGGCTACGGCCCGCGACTTCCCCTTATGGAGCCAGGTGGTTGGCGGCTTTTCGCTTCAGTCTCTTGCCTTGATTCCGGTTAAGTTTGTCATCGGCCGCACCAGCCTCGACAACAACTTCATCTACGCTCTCCTGCTTGCGCCGGTCCTGTTTAGCCTCGCTTTCTTGATATTTTCCAGCCTTCGTCGCTTGACCCGTACCCGGGATCGCAACCAATACATTACTTACTTCTGGCTCCTTACCCCAGTACTTATCGGCACGGCCCTTTCCTTTAAAGTTTCCCTGCTCTCCTACTTCCGCTTTTTGTTCATTTTGCCCGCTTTCTATCTTATTCTCACCACTGGGCTTGCTGCCATTAAACCTAAATTAGCCGCCAAACTTTTTGCCCTGATTCTCGCCGTCAACCTGTTCACCTCGGCTGCCTATTTGTTCCTTCCCCAATTCCACCGCGAGAACTGGCGTGGGTTTTCCGACTATATTAACGCCCGCCAGGCAACACCAGCCGTCACCTTAATTCCCTCACTCGCCCAAGCGAGCCCCTACCTGTTTTACCAACGGCAAGTCCCCATTGCAGACGAGATCGTCTTTGATCCGGCCGCCCCCCCCGAAACCGTTTATTTAGTAAGATATGTGCAGGAAATCTTTGACCCCACCGATTCTCTACGCCTCAAACTCGAGAATTTAGGCTACCGGCGCACCGACACTAGGAATTTTAACGGCGTTGTGGTCTGGATCTACGCTTACACCGGTCAGATTTTCGCAATGAACGTTTTTTAGCATTACTCATTACTTCCGACTTCTACTCCCTACCATGAAAATCGGCATCGATATCACCCAAGCCCAATACCAAGGTACCGGAGTCGGTACCTATACCCTGTCTCTGGTCAAAGCCCTGCTTGACCTTGATTTCAACAACTACTATCTTCTTTTTGGCGGATCTTTGCGCGGTTTTGGGAATCTAAAAAAAATTGCCACCACCCTACCCGCTCCCGAAAAAAAGCTCTACCCCCTGCCCCCACTGGCTCTGGATTTAATTTTCAACCGCCTTCACAGCGTGCCCATAGAAACTTTCACGGGATATTTAGATATTTTTCACGCTTCCGATTGGACCCATCCACCCACCACCAACGCCAAAACTGTTACCACCGTTCACGATTTGACCACTATTAAATTTCCCCAGAACCAACACCCCAAAAACATCGCCACTCACCAGCGCCGTCTCCACTGGGCCGTGCGCGAAGCCGCCGCCATTATTACCGATTCCCAGGCTACCAAACGGGATCTAATCGAACTCTTTCCCCAATCTGAGCCGCGTATTACCACCATCTACCTGGCACCCAGAGACGGTGTCACTGCCTTTGCCCGTTTAAGTCATCCCCAAAAACATCGCCGCATTGACCAGATCAAAACCAAATACCACTTACATAATGAATATATCTTGAGCTTGGGCACCAACGAACCCCGCAAAAACTTGTTAAGGACAGTCAAGGCGTATACTCAAAGTGATTTGGTCGAAGACTTGGTCATCGCCGGTCGCTTCGGTTGGGGGTCCAAGGTTAAACCGGCTCCATCAATCAAAGTCTTAGGTCTTGTTGGCGACCAGGACTTGCCCGCCCTCATTGCCGGTGCCTCTTGTTTTGTTTACCCCTCTTTGTACGAGGGCTTCGGCCTGCCGGTTCTGGAAGCCATGGCTCTCGGGGTTCCCACAGTCACCACCAACCAAGGTAGTCTCAAAGAAATCGCCGGGCAAGCAGCAGTTAGTGTTGATCCTTACCATACCGCCTCCATCACCGCCGGTATCAAAAAGGCTTTACTTAATCCCAAACTCTACCAAGACGAAGGTCTCAAACAAGCCCGTAAATTTAGCTGGCCCCAAACGGCCGCCCAAACCCTGGCGATCTATGAACAGGTTTACCAAACCGCAAACTAGCCTCATCAGCCTCGTTATCTTACTCTTGCTTATCTTCCGCCTGTTGGGCCTTGTCTCCAACTACCACCTTGCCCTGGGGAGTAGCTTCAATTTACCAGAGGCCCAAACTATGTACGAACACTCCCAGTACAACTTGGGCCAGGCTGAGTTTTTCGGCAACATCAACGACGACATCCTCTACACTTACGCTGGCATCCGCGCTGCTGCCGGTGCCGACCCAAGCCTGATCAATCCCGAAACCCCCTATTTGATCAAATATCTGTATGGCTTCTCGGTCTTGATTTTTGGCAACGCCGTTATCATTCAGGCTTTATTTTCACTTGGTTTGCTCGTCGTCACCGGTTATCTTGCCTACCTGTTTACCGGCAACCCCCTCCTCTCCTTACTATCAGCTAGCCTCTTGACTTTCGACAAGGTCTTTATCGATCAATCATTTGCTTCCTTTCTTGATCTTCCCCATGCTCTGTTTATTGTCTCGACTTTTATTGCCTTCACCCTTTATTCCAGGCAGACCAATCCGCAACAAGCCAGACGCCTGCTTATCATCACCGGAGCTTTGGTTGGTGCGGTCGCCGCTACCAAGTTTTTCGCCACCGCCCTAGTTCTTTATTTAGTGTTCCTTCTTTTCCTTCAAAAGACTCTCAGCAATTTGCTCCGCTTAACCACTCCTGCCCTGCTTGTTTACTTGGCAAGTTTTCTCGCCTTTTTCTACCACCATCCCAATCCCCTCGATTTTCTAACCCTCCACTTTAACCTTCTCAAGCTCTACAAATCCTATCTGCCCGCTTACCCTCAAGGCGAGTTTTTGCGCATCATTTTCTTGGGTGAGTGGCGTACCTGGTGGGGCAGTGACCCGATCATTAAAGTCAGCGCCTGGACCCTGATCTGGCCGGTCACCACCGCCACTTCTCTGCTTGCCCCCTTATTATTGGCAAATAAGCAAAGAACACAAATTTTACCCATGTTCACATTTATTACTCTTTATCTTTTCACGAACTTATTTCACGTCATCTTCCCCAGGTATCTCCTTAGTATCCTTCCGCTGTTAATTGTTGTTACAATATTCATCCTGTCTCAAATTACAGGAAAGATCAACAAATTATTGACCAAATAACTTCCGGCTATCTAGCCACCAAAAACCATATAACCATTGAACCGTCAAACCATTCAGTCATCTAACCATTATTCATCATTCTATTCCTATGTTCATCGCCATCGACGGCAACGAAGCCAACGCCCCTCAAAGAGTCGGCAGCAATGTCTACGCCCACCGGCTCTTACAAGGCATCAACCACTTCGACCCTCACACCCACTACCAAATTTATCTCAAATCGAAACCCGCCTCCGACATGCCTCCGGCCTCACCCCACTGGCGCTATCGTATTTTTGGCCCGCGTCCGGCTTGGACCCGGTGGCGCCTGCCCTTAGACCTTTATCTAACTCACCCTCGTCCCCACCTCTTTTTTACCCCTGGCCACTACGCTCCAGCCTTCTCTCCCGTGCCCACAGTCATCTCCATCATGGACTTGGCCTTTCTCTACTTCCCCGAGACATTCACACCGAGGGCTCTAGCCCAACTCAAATCCTGGACCAAAAGTTCGGCCCTGTCTGCGACCCATATCTTCACCATTTCCCACCATTCCAAAGGAGATATCATCAAACACTACGGCATTGATCCAGCCAAGATCACCGTCACCTACCCCGGTAGTGGCCTTGAGGATTCTCCCCGCCCAAATGAGGACACAATCCATAACGTCCTTGCCGCACATTCCTTGCCAGAGAAATACTTTCTTTTTATCGGCACCAATCAACCCCGCAAAAATCTCCCCCGTCTCCTT
This sequence comes from uncultured Pseudomonadales bacterium, assembly GCA_964392715.1. GTDB lineage: Bacteria > Patescibacteriota > Microgenomatia > UBA1400 > CAYNFZ01 > CAYMQI01. The sequence continues at coordinate 46,344 of CAYMQI010000001.1, forward strand.
GACGCCTACAGCGTCTTCTCCAAAAAACACCCGGACATCAAACTGGTTCTCGTTGGCAAGACTTGGCATCAATTCAGCCGCACCAACCTCACCCTGTTGCCAGGTGTTACACAGCTTGATTACCTGGATCAACCAGAACTTCTAGCAGTCCTATCGGGCGCTCAAGCCTTAATTTTCCCCTCACTCTATGAAGGCTTTGGCCTTCCCGTCCTCGAAGCCATGCAGCTTGGCGTCCCAGTTGCCGCCGCCCTCACCAGCTCCATCCCAGAGATCACCGCTGACTCGCCCCTGTTATTTGACCCCACCAGTGCTCAGGCAATGGTCAGCGCTTTAGCCAAAGCCGCCTCGCTCACCGGCGAAGCCAAGCAAAAGCTCATCAAACAAGGTAAAATCAAAGCCAAAGCTTTTACTTGGGAAAAATGTACCAAGCAAACCTTGGAGGTTCTCCATGAGCTCACCCTTTAAAGACAAACACGGCCAAGCCCTTTCTTGGGGTCAGGCCCACCACAAAATCACCAACCGCTCCTATAACTACTGGCTCGATTTGAAGCTCGCTAAAATGTGGTACTGCTTTGGCCGCATTCCTTTCCATTTCCTTCGCAATCACCTCTTCCGCCTTTGCGGCGTTAAGATCGGTCGTCACTCCACCATCCATATTGGCGCCCGTTTTTACCAACCCAAAAACATCACCATTGGTAACGGCACCATCATTGGCGATCACGCCACTCTCGATGGTCGCGGCCCTCTGACCATCGGCGATCACGTCGATATCGCCTCTCAAGTCATGATTTTTAATTCCAAACACGACCTAAACGACCCAGAATTTAAGCCGGTTGAAGCCCCCGTCGTCATCAAAGACTATGTCTTTATCGGCCCCCGCGCCATTATCATGCCCTCCGTCACCATCGGCACTGGAGCCGTGGTGGCGGCCGCCGCCGTGGTCACCCGTGACGTGCCCGACTATGCCATCGTCGCCGGCATCCCGGCCCGCCAGATAGGGGAGCGCCAGGCTAAAGATCTCCACTACCGGCTGGGCAGGTTCAGATTGTTCCAATAATAAATAAATTAATGGTTATATGGCTTTATGGTCAGGGGTAGTTCAGACCATCAAACCATCTGACCATCAAACCATTATTCTTCATGCATGAAACTTTCCATCATTATCGTCAGCTACAATACCAAAGCCCTCCTCCATCATTGTCTTGACTCCCTCAAGCCGCAGCTAAATAGCCAAACCGAAGTCATCATCATTGACAATGCCTCCACCGACGGCTCGGTCCAAGCTATCCAAAAAGCTTTCCCCAAAGTCAAGCTCATTGCTAACAAGATAAATCTTGGCTTTGCCGCGGCCAACAATTTGGGCATTAAAAAAACATCTGCGACTTACGTTCTCCTCTTAAACCCCGATACTTTGGTCCAACCTGGCAGCCTCAAACTCCTCACCGATTATCTCGACGCACAGCCCCAGGTGTCCATCGCCTCACCCAAGCTTTTAAACCCGGATGGCAGTCTCCAACCCGCCGGCGGCGCCCTCCCCAACCTAAACAACTTAACCACCTGGTTTTTTCTCTTGGATCACTTGCCCTACGTCGGTGAATTTATCGACCCCTACCACCAAAATCACCAGGATTTTTACACCAAGACTCAGTTAACCGGTTGGGTACCCGGTACTGCCATGATCATCAGACGAAAGGTTCTCGACCAAATCGGCCTCTTGGACGATCAGATTTTTATGTACGCCGAAGACGTCGATCTTTGCCTTCGCGCCCACCAAACCGATCATCAAGTTGCCTTGCTCCCGCAAGCGACAGTCATTCATGCCTCCCACGCTGCCGCCGGCAAACCCAAAGCTTTAATCGGCGAGGTCGACGGTCTAAAGTATCTCTTTGCCAAATACAAACCTGCCTGGCAACAACTACTTTTGCGCCTGGTCTTTAAAAAAGGCGCCCTCATCCGCATGCTCCTCTTTGCTACAATAGCAAGGGACAAAACTCGCTATGACACCTACCAAAAAATATTTAACCTGGCTTGATCGGCACCTGCTCGAACTAGTCGCCGGCTTTTTGCTCGCCTTTATTCCACTTTATCCCAAGTGGCCCCTGTTCGATATTCTTCCCGGCTATATCGTCCGTGCCCGTTTGGACGACCTCGTCGTCGGCACTGCTTTTCTCCTGCTCCTGCTTCAAGTCGCCCGCAGGAAGACCCGTCTCGGGGACAACCCCCTCTTTAAGCCAATCCTCATCTACCTGCTCATAGGTTTTCTCTCCACCCTCTCCTCAATCTTTATCACCAAAACCGTCCCCCTCGAGTTGCTGCACGTGGGCAAAGTTGTCCTCCACTGGATCCGTCGTGTCGAGTACATGTCCCTGGCTCTGGTCTTTTTTGCCGCCGCCACCAACAAGCACAGCCTCAAACGCATCTTGACCGTTTTTGTGGTGACCGTCACCGCGGTTAGCCTCTACGGCTTTGGCCAGAGGTACCTCGCTTGGCCTGTCTACTCCACCATGAACCGTGAGTTTGCCAAAGGTTGGCGCTTGGTGCTAACCGAGTTTGCCCGCGTCTCTTCCACTTTTGCCGGCCACTACGACCTGGCCGCTTATACAGTCCTCTCTTTATCTTTTCTCGCCGGCTTGGTGGCAACGGCCGCCACCAGACTTAAATGGCTCATTGCCTTTATCTTTCTGCTGACTTTTGCCATTCTCTTGCTGACTGCCTCAAGAAGTTCGTTTATTGCCTATATTGGCTCGCTCACCCTGCTCTTTCTGCTCCTCTCTCGAAAAATCGGCACCAAAAAAGCCCTGGTTTCTTGGTTACTGTTTATGTTGGTGAGCGCCGTGGGCCTTCGATCCTTTGGCAGCCTCTACTCCCGTTTTGCCCACATTCTCATGCTCGACCGGCTCGAGGGTTACCTCACCCAGTTGGTTGACCGCTTCAAACCAGAACCCGCGAGAAACTACCAGATCAACAACGACTTAGCCTTGGTCTACACCGAGACCGACACCCCCCCAAGCCCGGCAGCCACTTCCAGTACCGGCCTGCCCCCCGACGTCTATGAAAACATCCCCCTCACCTTTCCAGAGGCCTCTCTCTCGGCGGTACCCGACACGAGCGGCACCGGCACCGAAGGCCAATCCCGTACTTACTCCGACGCCGCCTACACTTACGGCCTCTCCTCCGCCATCCGCTTCGACGCCCTCTGGCCCAAAGCCATCGCCGGCTTCTTGAAAAACCCCCTCTTGGGTTCGGGCTACTCCACTCTTCTCAAGGACCAGCCTACCCAATTTACCGAAGCCGAATCCACCGACAACGACTACCTCCGGGCCCTGGGCGAAACAGGCCTGCTTGGCTTTTTAAGCTTTTATGGCATTTTTGTCTTTATTCTCTACTTGTCCTACCGCTCCTACCAAAAACTCAAAGACCCGGTCCTGCTTGCCTTTGCCGCCGCCTTTATCGCCGGTCTGGTTGGCCTGATGGTCAACGCCCTTTATATTGATATCTTCGAAGCCTCCAAAATTGCCTATACGGTCTGGTCGTTTATGGGCCTGACTGCCGCCCTGTTTATCATTACCAAGAAATCTTCCGTATGATCAAACTCATCAGACACACTCCCTTAATTCTCATCCTGGCCCTCGGGCTCCTAGTCCGGACCTATCGACTCGATCGCCCCCTGGGTGATTGGCATTCCTGGCGTCAGGCCGATACTGCCTCCGTCACCCGTTACTACGCCCAACACGGTCTTGATCTCCTCCACCCCAAATTCGACGACCTCTCCGCCATCCCTTCTGGCTTTGATAACCCCGAAGGCTACCGCATGGTCGAGTTTCCCATAATCAACGCCCTCATTGCCGGTTCCTACCGTTTTACTCCCGCCTTGCAATCCTTCCCGATCCACGTCGTCAGCCGTTTCTTTGCCATCGCCTTTTCTCTCCTCACAAGCCTCGTCCTCTACCGGCTCGTCGCTAAACTTGAAGGTCAAACCGCCGGCTTGATTGCCACCGCCATTTTTACTTTTTTGCCCTTCAATATCTTTTTTTCCACCACCACCTTGCCCGAGGTTCCTCTGGTCTTCTTTACCCTTGCCTCTATATATTTTTGGGTCGTCTACGCCCAAAAGCCGACCCTCCTGCCCCTAGGTGCTTTTGCCGCCAGCGCCGCCCTGGCTCTGTTATTAAAACCCACTTACCTCTTTATCGCCCCGGCCCTGGTTTATTTTTACTTCTTGCACCACGGTTTCAAAACCTTCAAGCTGCCCCGCCATTATCTGGTCGCCGCCCTTACCTTGGCACCCTTTCTCCTCTGGCGCCGCTGGATCGCCGCCTATCCCGAAGGTATCCCCAGCTACGCCTGGCTTTTAAACGGCTCGCACATTCGTTTCACCGGCGCTTTTTTCCGCTGGCTTTTTGCCGAACGGCTCGCCAAATGGATCCTTGGTTACTGGGGCCCCGTCCTCTTCATCCTGGGTTTGCTCACCAAAACTTCCAAGAAAACCGGCTGGTTTTTTCACGTTTGGCTTTTGGGCATGCTAGCTTACTTAGTCGTTTTTGCCACAGGCAACGTCACCCATGATTATTACCAAATCTTCCTCTTACCCATCGTCGCCGTCTTCGCTGCCTTGGGCACTAAATCACTGCTTAACCTTCCCTCGACTCACTTTAATCGCCTCGTCTCTTGGGCCCTGGCGCCCGTCCTGCTTGCCTTTTCCTTCGCCTTTTCCTGGTTTCACGTCCGCGACTACTTCAACATCAATAACCCAGCCATGGTTGCCGCCGGAGCCTATGTCGATGCCCACCTACCCCAGGACGCCTTGGTTGTCGCCCCTTACCTCGGGGACACCGCCTTTCTTTATCAAACCAACCGCCGTGGTTGGCCCGTAGCCGGGGATATTCCCAAACGCATTGACCAGGGCGCCGACTATTACATCACCACTGCCATGAATGATGAAACCAAGGCTCTCGTCAGACAATGCCACCTCATCCATGAGACCGACCAATTTGCCCTCATTGATCTTGCCGCTTGCGACTTCACCATCAGTCCTACGACTGCTCAGTAGCTATTAGTTTTTAGTTTTTCGCTTTGCGTTTTTAGTCTATGAAGATCTTGATGCTTACCCCTTATCTGCCCTACCCCATCCTCTCCGGCGGCCAAATCCGTACCTACAACCTTTTAAAGAATCTAAGCCATCACCACCAAATCACCTTGTTTGCCCTGATCAAAGACGATCAAGAAAAGCACTACATACGGAAACTAAAACCCTTCTGCCAAAGTGTCCAGGTCTTCAAGCGCACCAAAAACCCTTGGGCCCCAAGAAACATTCTTCTGGCCGGCTTTACCCGCTACCCCTTCCTCGTCACTCGCAACCTGCCTCGGGCCATGAAATCGGCCATCAAAACCGAGCTCAAAAACGGCTACGACCTAATCCACGCCGAAACTTTCTACATGATGCCCAATATCCCCAGGACCAGCGTCCCCGTCCTCTTAGTCGAGCAGACCATCGAGTACTTAGGTTACCAGTTCTATGCCAAAGCCAGTCCACACTGGTTCTTAAAACCTCTCCTTTACGCCGACATCTTCAAAATCAAGTACTGGGAAAAACACTTCTGGGCCAAAGCTACCCATTTAGTCACCATGTCAGAAGAAGACAAAAAGTTTATTGCCAAAGAAATTGATCAGAGCAAAATTGACGTCGTCGCCAACGGCGTCGATATTGAAAAATTCTCAGCCGTCAACAAAAATCTCCCACCAGAACCGACCATTCTTTTTGTCGGCACTTTTAAGTGGCTGCCCAATATCGACGCCGTCGAATTTTTGGTCCGGGAGGTTTGGCCCGGCGTCAAAGCTACCATCCCGACAGCCAAGCTCTGGATCGTCGGCCACAGCCCCACCGCCACCGTTCGCGATTTCGGCCACCTGCCAGACATTACCGTCAGTAGCAACATCAAAGATATCACAGATGCCTACAAAGCCGCCCACATGCTCTTGGCACCCATCAGAAGCGGCAAAGGCACCCGTTACAAAATTCTCGAAGCCATGGCCACCAACACCCCGGTGGTTACTACCAAACTTGGCGCCGAAGGCCTCCGGGTCACTCCCGGGCAACACTTACTCATCGGCAACACTGCCAAGGAATTAACCGATTTGACCGTCAAACTCCTCTCAGACCGCCAGCTTCAAAGTCAGCTTGCCCAACATGCTCGCATCAACGTCGCCAAATACTACAACTGGAAAACCATCTCCGAAGATTTGGATAAGCTCTATAGGCAGATAGGTAAACCAGAAGAAATAAATAATCAAGCACCCCCTCGACTTCGCTCGGGGCAGGCAAGCATCAAATCACAAACAAGCTCCAAGCATCAACCTTCAATCACCCAAACATCTTAAGTTTTATTATTTGTATTTTGGTTATTCATAAATCATCTGACCTAAATATGCGCCTTTCTATCATCATCTTAAACTACAACACTCGTGACCTTCTTGATGCAGCCATTGGCTCGCTCCACTCCAAAGTAAGCCACGAGATTATCGTCGTCGACAATGCCTCGACTGATGATTCTGTCTCCTTTATCAAATCAAACCACCAAAACGTCAAACTTATCGTCAGCCCCCAAAACGTCGGCTTTGCCGCCGGCAACAACCTGGGCATCAGGGCCGCCCAAGGCGACTACATCATGCTTCTTAACTCCGACACCAAAGTCCAAACTGGCGCCTTAGATAAGCTGCTCCACTTTGCCGATTCCCACCGGGAAATCGGCATCCTCACTCCCAAGTTGATCCTCCCCGACGGCGCCCTCGACCTCTCTTGCCACCGCGGCTTTCCCACTCTTGGCAACTCAATTGCTTATTTCCTCGGTCTGGAGTCAATTTTCCCGAACTTCAAGCCCTTAGCCCAATATCACCAGACTTATCAAGACTTCGCCACCCCTCACCCGGTCGACGTCGTCTCCGGCGCTGCCATGCTCATCCGCCGTCAACTTATCGACCAAATTGGTTTACTGGACGAACGCTTTTTTATGTACGCCGAAGATATTGACTTTTGTCTCCGCGCCAAACAAGCGGGTTGGCTTACTTATTATTACCCAGGAGCAGTCGTCGTTCACTTCAAAGGTGCCTCCGGTTCAAAAAGCCAGGACCCGTCGGCCAAATCGCGCACCAGGGGTCACTTCTACACCACCATGCACCAATACTTTCATAAACACCACGCTGCCAAATACCCCAAACCAGCCCGTTGGTTGGTCAAAGCGGGGATATATATCGTCGGAAAGATTAAAGGTTGATATTTAAACCAAAATCAAACATCAAATCTCAAAAATCAAAATTACCAATCAAAATGAAAAAGTTTTGAATTTTAATTGCATTTTGCTATTTGATTTTTAATTTTTGCCTTAAGCACGTTTTTAAATAAAATATGAAAATCGGTATCGACGCTCGTCTCTACGGCCTCCGGCACGCCGGCATCGGCCGTTACACCCAAAACCTAATCGGAGAGTTGGCAAAAATCGACCGCCAGAATCACTACCTCCTTTTTGTCACCGATCCCAAGGTGATCGATCCTTTACCCGACAATTTTCAGCTTGTTGGCGCCAATATCCGCCACTACACCTGGGCCGAGCAAACCCAATTTTTGCGCCTCCTCAATTCTTACCGCTTTGACTTCTTGCACGCCACCCACTTTAACGTCCCCTTTTTCTACCGCCGGCCCTTTATCGTCACCATCCACGACCTCCTCTGGCACCACAAAATCGGTTTAAGCGTCACCACTTTAAATCCCGCCGTTTATCTCATCAAATACTTAGGCTATCGCGCCACCGTCAGAAATGCCGTCTCCCGCGCCGTCAACATCATCACCCCAACCAGGACCATCGCCTCTTCAGTCCAACGACACTTCCGCCTCCAAAGCACTAAGCTCGCCGTCACCTACGAGGCCGCCGCCCCCGTCTTTAGTCACAAACCTCGCCCTTCGGCAGTGACCCAAAGCCTCAAGCAGTTCAAGCTTACCCCCCCTTTTATCATCTACACCGGTAGCCTCTATCCCCACAAAAACGTCACCACTTTGATCAACAGCCTCCGCTTTTTGCCGCCGACCCTATCCCTGGCTATCGTCTCCTCCCGCGATGTCTTCACCCAAAAAACCGAGGCGTTCGTCACCTCAATTGGCCTCTCCTCTAGGGTCAAGTTCCTCGGCTATCAACCCGATGACGTCTTGGTTGGCCTCTATCAAGCCGCTTCAGCCTTGGTCTTGCCTTCCCTCTCCGAAGGCTTTGGCCTGACCGGACTTGAGGCCATGGCCGCCCGCCTGCCCGTGGTCTGCTCAAAGCACTCGGTTCTTTCAGAAATCTATGGTTCTGCCCCTTTGTATACCGACACCGCCAAGCCCCAAGTCCTGGCCGCCACCATCAACCGTTTTTTGACCGACAAAGACCTGTCATTCAGGCACCGCCAGCTGGGCCTGATCCAAGCCCAAAAATACTCTTGGAGTAAAATGGCCGAAGCAACCCTGGACATTTACCAACAAACCTACCGCCAACTCACCCGCAAATAATGTAAGATGTTTTCACACAAAAAGATTCGCTCATCTCAAAAGTCAAAATAATTTCAGTCTTACCGATCACAAAAAACCCGAGGTAATTCGACCCGTCGCGCCAGACGCGAGCCAAATTCGAATAATTTGTCTACCATGAAAATCGCCCTTGTCTACGACCGCGTCACCAAACTAGGCGGCGCCGAACGCGTCCTCACCGCCCTCCACCAACTCTGGCCCACCGCCCCCTTGTTCACGAGTGTTTATAACCCCCGCTCTGCACCCTGGGCGCGCGACTTTACCGTCTACACTTCCTTCCTGCAAAAAATCCCCTTCGTCAGAAGCCACCACGAGTGGTTTGCTTGGTTAATGCCCCTGGCTTTCGAGTCCTTTGATTTTGACGGCTACGACGTCGTCGTCACCGTGACCAGCGCCGAAGCCAAAGGTATCATCACCAAGCCCGAGACCCTCCACCTTTGCTACTTACTCACCCCCACTCGTTATTTATGGAGCCACACCCACTTTTATCAAACCGGCCACTACGCCACCAACAAAAACTTTCTCACCCGCCGCCTCACTCCCCTCTTTTTCTCCTCTCTGCGCCGCTGGGACCAGGTCGCCGCCACCAGGCCCGACCAAATTGTGGCCATTTCCTCGACTGTGGCCCGCCGCTGCTGGAAATACTATCGCCGTACGGTAGCCGCCGTTATTAACCCTCCGGTCAACCTCGACCTGGCCCGCGCCGACACTACCGCTGACCTTCCTGACAATTACTACCTGCTCGTCTCCCGCCTCGTTCCTTACAAACGGGTCGATCTGGCCATCCAAGCCTGCAGCCAGCTCGGCACCACCCTGGTTATCGTTGGCGACGGTCCCTACAAGCAAGAGCTCAAGAAAATTGCCGGCGACAACGTCAAGTTTGTCGGCCGCGTCTCTCAAGGCAAACTCGTCCGTTACTACCAAAAAGCCCAAGCCCTCATCTTTCCGGCTGAAGAAGATTTCGGCATCGTCTGCCTCGAAGCCCAAGCCGCCGGTATCCCCGTCGTTGCCTATGCTCGTGGCGGCGCCGCCGAGACCATTATTCCCGGCAAGACCGGCGTACTCTTTAAACAACAGACCAAAGAAGCTTTAATTCGCTCCCTAAATACATTACAATCTCTAGCGTTTACCAAAGAAGCGGCCATCAAAAACGCCGACAAATACGCGGTAGAGATTTTTAAATCAAAATTCAAACACTTTGTGGAGGATTCATGGCAGCAGTACCAAAAATGAAGGCAGTCATCTTTGCCGGTGGCGTCGGTACCCGGATGTGGCCCATGTCCCGCCAAGCCACACCCAAACAATTTGAAAAACTTATCGACAACAAATCCACTCTCCAGCTTGCCGTCGAACGTTTGACTCCGGCCTTTGCCCCCGAAGACATCTATATTTCCACCGGCGCCCGCTACTTAGACATCGTTGCCAAACAACTCCCAGAAATTCCCAAAGCCAACCTCATCGGCGAGCTGGAAATGCGCGACGTCGGCCCCGCCGTTGGCTACGTTATGGCTATCCTCTCCAAAAAATTTGCCGATACTCCAACCGCCATCCTTTGGAGCGACCATTTGGTCAAAAACGTCGACTTGTTTAAACAAGCTCTCGCCACCGGCGCCCAATACTTAAACCACCACAACGATCAAATCGTCTTCTTGGGCCAAAAACCCAGATTTGCCAGCCAAAACTTAGGTTGGATCGAGTTTGGCAAAGAGATCACGGAACTAAACAACCTCCAAATCCGCGAATTCGTTTCTTGGCATTATCGCCCCGAACTCGCCACCGCCCAAAAATACTTTACTTCCGGCCATCACGCCTGGAATCCGGGATACTTCGTGGTCAAGCCCAAATTCGTCATGGATCAGTTCCAAAAACACGCCCCCGATATGTTTACCAAACTCCAAACCCTCAAAGCCTCTTTCGGCACCAAAGGCCACGAACAGGACTTGCAAGCCATCTACCCCACTTTCGAAAAAGTTTCTTTCGACAACCTTATCCTCGAAAAAATATCTCCACAGGAAGCGGTCGTTATTTCCGTTGATTTGGGTTGGAGCGACGTCGGCGCCTGGGAGGCCCTCAAAGAAGCTCTCCAAGGGTCACAGGAGGAAAACGTCACTCTAGGCAATGTCAAAACCAAAAACACCAGGGACTCACTGATTTATTCCTACACCAACCAACTAATCACCACCATTGATCTTGATGGCGCCGTCATTGTTGTCACGCCCGACGTCATTCTTGTTACCAAAAAAGACTCCATTCCCGAAGTTAAAAAACTGGTCACCGAGCTTCAGGAATCAGGCATGGAACACTATACCTAGTTTGTTCTAAGATACACCCATGTACGACCTCACCAAACGCACTCTCGATGTCACCGTCGCCAGCCTCCTGATCATCCTCTTTATGCCGGTTTGGCTCGTCGTTCCTTTTCTTATCTATCTCGATTCTCCAGGCCCCATCATCTATCGTCACTTCAGGGTCGGCAAAAACGGCCGCCAGTTCTGGCTTTATAAATTCCGTACTATGGTCAGGAACGCCGACGACATCCTCCATCGGCACGACAAAAAACTCCTCAAAGAATTCAAACAAGGCGACTGGAAGCTTGCCAACGACCCCAGGATCACCAAGTTCGGCCGCTTACTTCGCGCCCTGACCATCGACGAGTTTCCCCAACTTTATAACGTGCTAAAAGGCGAGATGAGCATGGTCGGCCCTCGCGCCTACGTCCAAAAAGAACTGGACGAACAACAGCTGAAATACCCCCACACCAAAGCCCTCATCCACGACATTATCTCCGTCAAACCCGGCATCACCGGTCCCTGGCAAACGTCGGGCCGTAACGAGGTGCCCTTTGACAAGCGTGCCCAAATGGATGCACAATATGCCAGGAACCAATCAATTCTTCAGGATCTAGTTATCATGGCCAAGACTCCCAAGGCCATGATTAGTAAATGGTAGCCACATGACCGACTTGCCCGCCGATCAAAATAGCAACATCTTAAATTTCATCAACAACTCGCCCCTTCCCGATGACAACCCGGCCATGTCTCCGGGTTCGGCTCCCGCCAAGCCACCATCTTCCAAGCCACCACCCGCCTCCAAACCCCCCGCACCCCCCAAACAGCTCGCTGGCCCCAAAAGACTGCGCGTCAACTTTCGCGCCAAAAAATTCTGGTTTGCTTTATCACTCATTCTTCTCCTGCCCGCCCTTACTTTAGCAGTTGCCCTTCCGCTGCTCCAAATCAAGGCCGCCGCCGCCAGGCTCGAAACCTCAGGCCGCTCCACCTACGATTCTCTCAAGGCCCAAAACTTGATCACCGCCCAGGCCAACTTGGCCGACACCAGCACCGCCCTTGACGACATTTCCCGCTCCTACGCTTATCTTGTCTGGCTCCGGGTCACCCCTCTTGCCTGGCACTACGCCGACGGTGGACACGCCCTGCGCGCCGCTCAGGCAGGATTACACGCTGCCACCACTTTGGTTGACAGCCTCGAGCCCTATGCCGACGTTCTGGGCTTTGCCGGCGAAGGCTCTTTTACCGGCGGCACCGCCGAAGAACGTCTGGTCAAGATCCTCGAAACTCTGGACAAGCTCACTCCGTCTCTCGATCAAGTCACGGCCGACCTAGAGACGGTTCAAACTGAATTAAAACAGATCAGCCCGAGCCGCTACCCCTTTACCATCAAAGGACAAAAAATTGAGGACTTGCTCACAAAAGCTCAGGACTTATCTTCAACCGCCGTCACCGCCGTCACCGACCTCAAACCCATCCTCGAGGTCTTACCCGCCGCCGCCGGCCTCAATAGCCCCAAACGCTACTTGGTCCTGTTTCAAAACGACGCCGAAATCCGCGCCACAGGCGGCTTTATGACCGCTTATGCCGTAATGACCGTCGACAAAGGCAAGGTCAACCCCGAGCAAAACGACGATATCTACCACCTCGACGACAAATTTAAGAGACGCCTCCCTCCACCCGCCCCCATCAAAAAATACCTGCCCCTGGTTTACTACTGGTACCTCCGGGACATGAACCTCTCCCCAGACTTTAAAACCTCCATGGATACCTTCCTCGAGCACTACCAGACAATTCCCGGTGAACCCAAAGACCTGGATGGCGTCATCGCCATCGACACCCACCTCTTAAGCGATCTCGTTTCGACCCTTGGCCCCATCGACGTCCCCGGTTTTGGCACTTTTTCCTCAGAGGTCGACCCCCGCTGCAACTGCCCCCAAGTCATCTATCAACTCGAGGACATGGCCTCCCGCCCGGTCGCCACCCTGCGAACCGACCGCAAAGCTTTCCTCGGGCCAATGATGCAGACCCTGATTCTCAAAGCCTACGGCGCCCAAAACAGCCAATGGCCCAATCTCTTTGAGACCTTTATCAACAATGTTATGCAAAAACACGTCCTTTTCTACATGTTCGACGAAGCCGCCCAGACAGCCGCCGCTACCGTGGGTATCTCCGGCCACGTCGAAGACGCGGCTGGCGACTACTTTCTGGTCGTTGACGTCAACTTCGGCGGCGCCAAATCCAACATCTTTATCACCGAAGACGTTGATCTGGCCACTACCTTGACTGACGCCGGCACCACCACTGCCGCAACCATCACCTACAAAAACCCCGCCGCCGGCAGTAACTGTAACTTAGAAGCCGGCCAGCTTTGTCTAAATGGCACTTATCGCGACTACGTCCGTTTTTATTTGCCCCAAGGCAGCACCTTGACCGAATCACTTGGGTTCGAGGAAGACACCGTGCAAACTTATGATGAATTGGGCAAAACCGTTGTCGAAGGTTTCTTTACCCTCCAACCCCAATCTCAGGCTAAAGTCAAACTCACCTACAACTCTCCCCAAAAATTCACCGACCAATATCGCCTCAAGATCCAAAAACAGCCCGGAAAAAAAGAGCCCAAATACACAGTTGTCGTCAATGACGCCTACAAACAAGAATTTGACCTCAACACCGACCGGGAAGTTGTCTTCGATTTGAATTGATCAATTGGTTAGATGGTCAAATGGTCCTCTGGTTATGCTAAAACCATTAAACCATGTAACCACATAGCCATTTTTATGTCTCACACTTTCTCCCTCGAAGCCATCGTTTTAAAACGCCATAATTTCGCCGAAGCCGACCGTTTTATCACCGTTTATTCCAGGCAGCAAGGCAAGGTTTCCGCCCTGGCCAAAGGCGTCAGGAAACTCACCTCCAGAAAGCGCGCCGCCCTGGAGCCCGGCAACCACGTCAAACTCATGTTGGCCAAGGGACACACTACCCCCATCGTCACCGAAGCCGTCATCATCAACTCCTTTGCCCCCGCCAAAGGCAACCTCTCCCGCATCACCCAAACTTACCAACTCCTCGAAATCATCGATCACCTCACGGTCGAGGACGAATCCCACCCCCAAGTTTTTTACCTTCTCAAAAACTCCCTTTCCGCTCTCGAACAAGGCGGCTCCAAAAAAACCATGCTCCTTGAAAACATTCGCCTTATTCTCAAAGAGCTAGGCTTTACTCACGACAAACAATTCTCTGAAACCAGCCTCAAAGACTACATCGAATCCCTGGCGGAAAAAAAACTAAGGACCAAAGAATACTTCACCACCGATTTGTCTCTCGGGTAATGACGCCCCCTCCTTGGATCCATATCATACAAACGTCAAAATACGCTAATCGGTTTCTGCACCCAGGAAATTGTGAGATCTACCGCCAGAGTACTACAGGATCTCATCCTCACCTGGAAGCCGATCGCTCCATACGGAAAGGCGAACTTCGGACTACACACCCCATACATATCAACAACCGATAGTTATTGCAATATAATCATTTTG
>CAYMQI010000002.1:0-15320 GCA_964392715.1 uncultured Pseudomonadales bacterium
CGGCTGTAGTCGATACTAACGACCGGGTCGCCAACGGCGTGGTGGATTTGGATGGAGCCTTTGACGCTGTCAAGAAAGTTGGTGGCGGGCCAACCGCCGGCGGGCTCATCGCCGGAGGGTTTGGTAAGGAAGGCGTTGATGCGGAGGCCGTCGGAGTCGTAGCTAGTCAGGTAGGCAGTGTAGTTGGTGTGGGCGGCGACTGGCTCAAGCTCCCCGAGCCGGCTTTGGTAAGGGCGGGACTTGAGGTAGGGGATGGTAAGTTCTTGGAAAGGGAAGGGGGTGGATGCGGGGGAGAGGGTTTGGCTTAGGTTAGACAAAGGCGAGAGGTTGGCTGCCGGGTGGACGATAAGGAAGAAGCCAACGAGGGCTAGGAGGATCAGGACTATTACGCCGATAATGGGTTTGCGGGGCAGTGGGGACATGGGGAAATTATAACACCGGAAGTCTAGAGTTATTCTCAAATTCTTGCGAAATTGAGAAGATTAGGATGGGTGAAAATTACAAACGGCGGAAAGAAATTGTATTTGAGTGGAAGTATTCACCAGGAGTATCGGTTCTGGCAATTTGATACTGACTACAACTATCCAAATCAAAGCGTGCAAATTTGTCAATTAGATATGGGGCACTTGACGGCACAGGAATACTCCAGGACCTAAACCCCCAAGTTTCCCAAGGCCTACCACAAATACCAGCGTCTGATTCGCCAATCAACAAATATTCGCGGACGCTACTGCAATCTCTAATGGCTTGGGACAAGTCTACGCCTCGGGCCATCCACGAGCAAAGGACCAAGTCTGGTTGGTGCTTGGCTAGTGAGGCTTGATAGTCGGACGTTTCAATGGGGAATGGAGTCAACTGGACGGGGGAAATGTCACTGGCTATAAATTGGAAATGTTCCGGGTTATTGAGAGTTTGTTGGAGAAAGTAACTTAGCCGGCCATCGCCTGCGCCAATCTCGAGGATTTTAATGGGTCGGTCTGGAGGAAAAGAAATAATTCTGGACTTTAAATATTTGGCAAGCTCCCCGATGTACTCCTGGGTCAAAATTTCGTGTTTGACAAAACTGGGTTGTTCAATAAATTGAAACCAAGCGGCTAGTTGAGGACGGCCGTCTTCGTCAGTGAAGGCATTGGTAACATCAGAAAGTACGGGAAGATATGAAGGATTAGAGAGTCGGGCCCGTTCTTTGGTTTGCCATTGCTCGAATTCCTGAGTGCTGGTGATAACTGCGTCAGGACTGTCCATAAATGAGAGCTTATAGCTTTTTGGGGGGTTAGTCCAACTCATTATTCTCAGATTCTCCCTACTGAGGCGGGCGGGCCCTCCAGGAGGGCAGGCAAGAAATTGAGAAGAGATGCGAGGATGGAGGGGGATTTTTAATTTTTGATCCCGAGGTTACTGGATCAGTCAACCACCGAGGTTGATTACACGTTCTCATTCAGCAAACTATATTGTAGGGGGGTGTGAATAATGTGAGCTATACAGTGTATTGATTTTTGTAGAAAATGGGTTATATTTGGCTGAAGCTCTTTAAAAAGCTGGCGAGGAAAACTTCCGCACCAATTATTTGGGTCCTAGCTTACCTCACGCCTTCCCTCCTGAGAGCATCGCGGTGCTTTCAGGTGGGGGAGCGTTTTAAAGTAGGTAGACTTCCCCGATATTTGGAAAGGAGGTGAATACAATATGGTTAGATTTATTATCTACCGAGACTCAGTTGGTGAGTATAGATGGCGACTTGTCGCTGCCAATAATGAAATAGTTTCAGTTAGCAGTGAAGGTTACACTACCAGACAGGGAGCGATCAACTCAGCCCATTGGGTAAAAACTTGGGCGGCTCTAGCCCCAGTTTATGGTCTAAACTAATAATTTAGATCACTCCTTGTCAGCTTTTTGAAGATCTCTGTGTGATCAGGCTCATTCAATCAATTTCTGACAAGTGTAATTGCTCCAGAGCCAGACGGCGGATGACCTTTCTTTTTCACTTGCTTCGCTTGAGAGCATGTATCTGACGTTTTTTCTCATTGCCACTTTTGACTTGTTGTGACTTTGTTGGGCGGTGTTGCCTTTAATAAAAGCTATTGGCACTAAGTTAGACGGCTCAAGAAACAATTTCGCCAATGGATCATTTATTGGTTTGGTGGTGTATTTTTCATCGCAGGCAAAGACAAAATCTCTGGCATAACCAATGAACGCTTTGGCTCCTTTTTTAACAAGGACTTTTCCAAGAACTTGGCCTGCCTTACAACTACGGGCATAAATTAAAGCTCCTACAAGATGTTGACTAGAATTTTTTGTGTCAACCAAAATTTCTTGATTGTGGCCGGTGATAACACTTGGGGATCCGTGGCCATTAAATACGATAATTCCGGGAGATTTTTTTCTGAGATAACTTTCGAAGTTTTTACGATTAGCTCTTTTGCCTGCCAAATCCAATACAGTAAGGCCTTTTCTCTTGGCTAAGCTGACTATCAGACCAGCCCAATAGAAAAGATGATTGGTAGTGAGATCGTCGTTTGGTCTGGTTATCAAGACGGTGTGATTATTCGTCCTTGCCATAAAAATTACCCTGTGCCATATCCCTCAAAAATTCCATTTGCATGTCGATAATTTGCCGGCCAACATCGTCATCTTTCTCGACTCTATCTACTAGCTCTTCTTTGGAATATTCATTTGAGCCAATCGAAATTTTGACGTCTTTGGGGGTGGCTTGCATGCGAGCAATAACTAATCGGCGCATCTCTTGGGCGAGTTTTTTGTCTGCGTTTGGTTGAGAGTTTACTGACTGTTTCATTTAAGTATCCCCATATTAGAGAGCGTTAGGAGTATTTCTTGGCTCTTCTTGGTGTCGTTTTCTATTTCCACCCTAGCCGCTTTCCAGCTCAAGGCCTCGTTGTCGACCACAACGATAATCTCCTCACGCAGGCCAAGCGGTAGATTAGCATAGACTTTAAAGAATTTTGCTTTGGAGTCCATCAAGCACCTCTGTTGATTATTAGCATATCAGATTTTGTTACTTTTGGTTCAAGTTGGTAAGCGAAGCTTCGACTTGGGGATAGAGATGGTCGATTTGTTTTTGAATTTCTATGGTTTGGGAAAGGGCAGTAACGACTCGGCAGTAGTGGCGAATTTCTTCGGAAGATAAATAGCGACCTTTTCTGTCTTTGAGCCATTTATTTAAAACTTGATAACCACCGATGTAGTAGTTCCATAAGTCGGGCAAAATATTTTCGAAGTACTGAGAAGAGTTGATATATATTCTGTGGGTATTTTGATCATACGTTGGTTTTTCAACTAAATTGACGTCTGCACCTTGGAACTTGGCAATAGGATTATTGAGAGATGAGGATTTAAGCAGGTGAAGATCAACCAACTGCTCTCCAAGTTCAGCTAGAGTATGAAATAGATCCATGTTTGAAGTAAATGGAATTCGAGGAAAATCAGTTTTTAGAAATTCTTGGTATTTTTGTCGGTAGATGTTGGAGTGCAAAACTGAGTAGATGTAGTAGAAAATTGCTTCTCTGGGATGTAAACAATTTTTAGATATTTTCGAGTCGAACGTCTGCACCGCTTGAATTTCAATGGGTAGATTTTTCCATTCAAGATTTCCGTTTTTGACTTGTGTGTTTTCATTCTCATCAAAGAGACTATCCTGCGCTTCTTTCTCACTGAATATATAAAGTGGAAAGGTGTAAGACTGAACCGTTGATTCTCCACATTTTGTTTCGACGATATTGTTAGAACAAAAGAAACTATCAATATGTGACAATCTATTTGATCTGGCGCTGATTAAAGCTAAGTTGGGTTGAAGCAGATTTTTCATAACATTTTTCCTGCTTCTTTCGATTACTGATGGGTGGTAAAAGATCCACCTTTCGTCAAATGGCCGATAGAGTATTTTGGTGATGTGTTGGTCCAAATTATCAACTGATTTTAATTGTTCCCTGGCTTTACTTACATACCAGTGTGATTTTGGTTTATCCTCGAGATGAAAAAATTGTTTGATTTGTTCATCGGAGTCTTGACTTTCGATAAATTGGCGAATTCTACTTTCTAAGGCTTGTCTATCAAAGTCCATGACAAACTCATCTCTGCCTGTGACAACACCTACGCTTTTTATCGGAAAAATATCAGTGACGTTGGAGTATTGTTGATATTTTCCTAACGCCTGATTATCTTTTTTCACTAGGAAATAGTGAGGAATTTGGGGTTCTAGTGTTTGCCAATCTGTGTTGGTCATGGAGTGATCATCTAGCCATTCGTACTTGTCCTCTCGCAAGCCCCACTTGTCTATGTAATAAACTTGCTTTTTCTCTATAGGTTTTTGGTATTTGATCGCAATAGTGATGGCTACACCTGCTTTGATATCAAAAACATTTTCATCTTTGGCGCCTTCCGGGGTGACTTCTTTTTTAAGAGTACTACCATGAAGATTGACAACGTAGACTTCATCGAAGGTTTTAAGAAGAGAATAACGCATGGCGCGAAAGGTGGGATTGTCTAACCAAGCATGATTGGTGATAAAACCCAGGATGCCGACTCCGGCCTGTTCAATTTTCCACTGGCCAAAACGGATAAACTTAACATAATCGTCTTGTAGCCATTTAGGGTTTTTCTCGTTGATTGACTCGTCTTCTATGAAACGGTACTTTTTGATCTGATCCAGGATCCATAAGCCACGATTGTCTGAGCTGCCGGAATATGGAGGATTGCCCATAATCACCATAACTGGAGTATGTTCTTTGATACTTAGGGCTTGTTTGGATTCTTCGGATAACGTTCTTTCAAAGATTCCAGGAAACCGATCAGGGTCTTCTTTGGAAAAGTCGAGGGTGTTGGTCAGGTAAAGGTGGAAACGTTCCTCGTCTGCCATTTTGTAACCAAGTTCCTCCAAGATGAAACCCATTTTCAAGTGACCAATGGCGTAGGGGGCCATCATCAGCTCAAAGGCATAGAAGTCTTTAAGGATGTGGTCACGAACCAGACCACTGACTCCCCCATCACCGTATTTAGCCTTGTATTCATTAACCGCCAGTTCTATCGCTTTGGCTGGAAACGTCATAGTACCCGCGGCTGGGTCGAGAACAGTGACAGAGTGATCAGCAAAACCGTCGGGTTTATTGAATTTATCTTTGAGAATTTGATGAATTGATCGGACAATGTAGGACACGACAGGTTCTGGAGTGTAATAAACACCCCGTTTTTCCCGTTCTTTGGGATCGTAGGCAGAGAGGAATGTTTCATAAAAGTGGATGATGGGGTCGCGGCCCTTACCCTCTACATAGAAATCGTGCATGATCTTTTTGACATCGGCGGCGTTTAAGACCTCGGCGATATCATCGATAATCCATTCCATGTTTTGAGACAGATCAGACGAAAGGGAAATAAATTTGAAGACGTCGCGAAGGATACCAATGGTATGAGGAATGTAATCGTAAGCCAGTTTACGATTAAAAGTGGAGTCGGCTCTGCTTCTGGCTGCGAAAAGACCGTAAGTAATGGTTTGAGCAAAGAGATTGGCAAAATCTTGTTCAGTAAGAGAGGAAATCAAATGTTCTTTAAAAGCATGGTGGAAACTTTCTAAGGTTTGGGTGCCTTCAATTTTTTCCTCTCTTAACTCCTCTGAAATTACTTGATCGCGTAGGAACCGAGTGCGTTTAGCTAGTTCGATTGCTAATTGTTTGGCAGTTTTGGTCTGGGGAATGGAGAAGGAGAAAAACTTTTCTAGTAGAGCATTAAATTTGTCTTGGTTTTCTGCTGGGGGGATGATTTTGAGTTTAAACCCTTCTATTTGTTTGCCGATGGTGACTTGATCGATAAGTTGACCTTCGCGGTAAAGCCTAAAGTCGAAGAAGTTGGTGAGGATTAGGTTATGAAAGGTGGAGCGGTAGCGGTTAAGTTGTTCTGATGATTCGACAATGTCCAAATGTTGATTGCTGGGATCTTTGGCTTCAATATATCCAACTAGGTCTTTCTTGGTGTTGAGAATACGAAAATCTGGGTTGCCAGCTTCAGTTTTTTTGGGAAGAGTGGTAATGAAGTTTTGTTGAGAATGTTGGATGGACCAAGTTTCCAGAAGTTTTTTTAGGTCGGGATAAAAACTTTCTTCCCGAACGGATCCTGCTGCGGCGGTATGAAATAAATCTTGGAGATATTGTTGAATCATTAGCGAATACATTATTTATTGAACTAATTTTACCATTTTCCAGACAGGAAGGGATTATCCACCTACGCAGAAGGCCACGGTTGTTAAGCCGTGGATGAATGCGTTGTCATCTTCTGCTTCGGCGGATTTCAACTCCGCTGAAGAATAGAGAAGATACCACGTCCGTAAGGGCGTGGAGTTTTATTTGGGGGTGGGGAATTTGTTGGTGTGGCGGGATTTGTATTTGGAGACAGGATACTTTTTTTCGACCTTGGTGAGTTTGTCTTGGACGGCTTGGAGGATGTTGATGTGGGCTTTGTCGGCTATTTCTAGCAGGTAGATTTGGACGTCGGCGAGTTCTTCGGCGAGGGCGTCGCGGTGATGCTTAAGATGGTCGTGTTCTTCCTTCTTGCTCTTCCACTGGAAGTGTTCCATGACTTCGGCAGCTTCCAGGCTCAGCGACATACTTAAGTCTTTGAAGGTGTGAAACTGATTCCAGTCGCGATCGGCGTTTAGGTTTCTAATTCTGCGAATAAGAGTATTAAGCGTCACCATGGGAGAATTTTATCACTCTTCTGGGCTTTTTTTTGGTTTTCCTAAACAGTCTCCACACCAAATACAGGGCGAGGGCGGCGAGGAGTCTCAAAACTAATAAAGCACGGGCGGGCCCGAGGGAATCGGCAAATAATCCCAGGGCGAGGGCGGCAATGGCAAAGAGAAGACTACCAAGGAGAGAATTAAGGGAGGCCATGGTGGAACGCTGAGGTTGGGAGTATTCTTGTTGCAACAGGGTGGATTCGGCGGTGCTGGTAAGGCCGTAGAAAACAGAAGTGGAAGAGAGCAGTAGTGGTGAAACGACTGTCGGGAAGACATATGCAAAGGTGCAGACAATGAGTGAGTAAAGCTTGCCAAAGATCAGAGAGGGTAGAGCTTGGAAACGGCGGATGATGCGGCCGGAAAAACGAAAACTAATGGCCGCACCAATGTTGGAGAGCATTTTGGCAAAGCCGATAGCCCAAAGCGGCCAAAGGGTTTGAACAAAGGCGGAGGAAAATAGGTAGCTGGATTCGCCGGAAGCATAACCAATAGCGCTGGAGAGGCTAAGCATGCGGAGGGAATAATTTTGTTTGAAGTGGCTGATGGCTTTACCTAGGTGAGCAAAGATATTGGCTCCTGTTTCTTTGATGACTTTGGGCTCGGCGACTTGGAGGGTGAGGGCGAGGGCTATGATGGAGGGGATGACCGAGAGCCACATAACTAAGGAAAAGGAGATGGAGGCGAGAACGCCGCCGATGATGGCGGCAAGCGCCAGAGCCCACTGGAACATGGAACTGGTAGTGCCGTAGTGGTGGGCGTATTGTTCCTCCTGCCCGGTTTCGACTAGAGTGTCGTGAAGAAGAGCGTCGTTATTGCCAGAATAGAAGGAGCGGGCCAGACCTTCGAGGAGGGCACCGATGGCAAGGAATCTGTAGGTGCCACCGATGGCGTAGAAGGTAACGGAAATGAGACTGGCGGCGGCTCCCAAAACGAGGGTTTTTTTGCGGCCGATGATGTCGGAGAAAACGCCGGTGGGGACTTCAAAAATGGCGGAGGAGAGCATAGTAATGGAGAAGATGCTCATACCAAGAACATAGGATCCGGAAACTTGGGCGAAGTAGATGATGGCCACCGGGGCATAGAAGCGAAAGTCTAAAAGGAAATTAAACCAGGTGAGGAGGTAAATGTTTTTGTGGAGTTTCATCTGGTAATTTTAGCATTGGTTGGGGGTGTGGGTTAAGCTTTGGGGGGGTTCGATCGCTATTGTTTGTGATTAGTGGCTTAAAAAATGGGAGGTTTAGCTAATGGTGAGGTGGAGGGTAGTATCGAGAGCGGAGGCAATGCGTTGTAAAAAATTTAGGGTGGGTTTGGCGTTCATGTTTTCGATTCGAGAAATGGCTGCTTGCCCCGTGCCGACTTTTTTGGCCAATTGGCTTTGGCTGATGTTTTGGGCAATTCTAGCGGCGATAATTTGCCGGGCAATTTGCATCTCGGGTTCGAGTTTGTTGTACTCTTCTTTGAACTTGGGATTTTTAAAGAGTTCTTTTTTTAACTGGGAGACTGTATAGGATTTTTTCATAGGTACTCCTTGATTCTTGATTCGATAATCGACAATTACTTTCATAACATTTTATGACAATTTTGTCATATATACAAATTAGAGTAGCCCCTGTTCCCAAAAGCTTAGATATTTCTCTTTAGTAAGGATCGGGTGGTCTATGTTCAGAAGTTTGGCGGCGGACTTGTTTTTGGTTCATAAGAATGATGGAGACGTGTTGGCCATGGCAAAAGCATAAACCAAAGATAACCCAAAGTCTATATTTATTTGTTGGTGTGCGTGAATAATTTCCACACCAAATACAGGACCAGGGCGGCGAGGGGGCGAGGGAGTAGATTCTATCCATCCTTCGCTAAAGCTACGGATGACAGGCGCTTCGCTCCAGAATGACGAGAGTGTGGTTAAGTTTTTTTTTGGGGGGGGAAGAGTGGTGGGCGAATTTAGAACGTAGATGGTAGAGCTTAGATCGATGGCTTCGGCCAGAGGCCGACAGGGGTTGGATGGTCTATTGGCTAGGTCGCTTGATCTTCACGCTGGGAGTAGGGAAGGTAGGAGGTTCGTTCGCGACCTATGACAAAACTGCCGGCGGGGATGCCGTCTTGATCACTATAAATCCTTTCTAAAGCATGAATGACCTGGCGCGTGTTGTCTGGTTGGGAGTTTTGCAATAAGATCATAAAATCCTCCCACTGGCTTTTTAGTTTAAAAACGGCAGCAAAGGGTATTTGATGTTGATACTCTCTGAGATAGGCAAGGGCCTGTTCGCATAGAAGTGGAGATATTGGTCTTGAATGTAAAAATACGGCGGCGACATTGGGATCTAGGTTGTCAGGGTCCATCCAGCCGGGCTTGAGGATCCGATCACTAATGGCAAACTGTATGAGAAAGCCTTGTTCACAGCGCCGTAATAAGTCACGCAACACTTCATCATCTTGGCCATCGACAAAAATTAGTCTTTTAAATGGGCCTCTGGCTCCTAGCTCCATGGGCCTCTGGCTCCTAGCTCCATGGAATGATCATTTGTAAGAGGTTGGGGGTTGGGTTCTCGCTTAGTCCCCCAACCCTTGGCAAAAACTTGCGGAATAAGCATGGTTTCGTGAAAGTTTGGCATGATAGAGCGAGTTGATTTATGATTGGCAGGATTTTGGCATTTTCCAGGTGGATTTGAGAGAAGCCCGGCTAGCGGTTGTCGGCAGCAATGCGATCGAGACTTTCTGAAGTGTAGCGTTGCTCTAGGCAAAGAACCACGCCGTAGGTGATGTTGCCGTCGTCGTCGTATATGGGCCCTTGGGTCCAGCCAAAAACGATTTTGTTGGAGGTGGCGTCTGATTGATATCTGTCGATAAGTAGTCCGAGCATGTGTTGGGCAACGCAAAGATCATGGAATTCAAATAAATCTAAGTGTTCGTATGTAAAGTGGATTGTTTCGATCATAATTCCCGTGATTTTAGCATGAGAATGTCAATGGCTCGATGGTTCGATGGTTCGATGGCTAAAAAGATTGAAATTGGGGGAAAAGTAAATAGAATGGGATTATGACAGAAGGTGGTGTTCATTCGAGAGATGAAGAAATTGCGGCGAGGGGACTGTGTCTAAGCCCTGAGGCCAGAGGAGCTTTTTCGAGAATGGAGAGGAATATCGCGGAGATGGCCGAGAGCGGAGTGGCGGTCGTAGCAGCCAAGGCCAAAGAGATGATGGAAAAGATTAAGAGTGGACAGGTACAGATGATGGCGACAGGGCCGGAGGCCAGAACGCCGACTGACCTTGGCTATGAGATCTTTGGACGGCGAAAAGATAACCGGCGGTTGGCGGGAGTGGTGCGGGTGAATGTTGAGTTTGTGACAAACATTGATGATGTAAGGTTGCAGACCGATCTGGCTAGGACAATGGGTTTGGATACCTATCCGGAAGAGGGCAGCTTGGACCGACAAACAGATAGAATGAAGCGGGGGTTGGCACTACAGCGCGAGTGGACCGGAACGGTGAGTCGGGATCTTTTTTTTGGGAGCACTCAGGAGCAACGACTATTGAGTGTATTGGGAGAAGCTGATTTTTATGCGAGCTTTGGGTTTGCCGACTGGCAAAAGGCAATGAATGACTATATGGCCAGAGAGTTTTTGTCGGCTAGAGAAAGAAATAAGTTGAGGAGGATAGGACGGGACGATGAAAGATTTTTGATAAATAGACAAGAATTGACGCTGCGGATATATGACGAGTTGGTGCAGGAGTTTGGAGAAGCTTATTGTAGAGGGTCGGAGGAGAGGCGGGCGAGGGTGGCGGCAGGAAAAATGGTGGAGAAGTTGGTGGAGAGAGCTTAGGGTTTGGTAAGGAAGCGGTAGATGGTGACCATGGCGCGCGTGTCGAGCTGGCAGTATTCCAGGAGATCTTGTTGGATTTTGCGACGCTCTTTGGCGCTAACATTTTCGTAGACCATTTTGTACCAGGAGACGAGGGCGAGGCCGCCGTTGCCGATAGACAAGTCTTTGTAGGAGAGATCGGGGATCAAAACGGGCAGAACCCTTTTGATGGAGGCGCTACCCCGGAAGCGATAGTCGGCATACCAGCCGCGGGCAAACGGGTCCATGAGGTCGACGATGCGGTTGTTTAAACCGTTGATAAAGTCGCGGTAGTCGGGGGCTAGTTCTGCTAAGTAGCGGTTTCTCCCCTGCTCGAAATTTTTGTACCAAACCAAGATGGAGCCGGTGTCACCGATTTGGGAGGATAATTGTTTGAGAAGGGTTGGGCTTGGATCGGCCCGGCCTGTTTCTAAAAATTCGAAGTGGGTAAGCGGGGCGTCTGGGGCATCGAGGCGGTGGAGGGAGTACTGGAAGGGCAAGTGAGACTGGGGAGCGTGGTGCTGATACTTGGGGATGGCGAAGTTGATGGTTTCGTAGTCCAAGAAATAGAGGGGGAAGCGGAGGCGGTCAAGGAAGGTGGCGATGGCGGGACGGTCGATGATGGGCTGCCCGCTCTTGGCCGATTCGACTTGTTTTTGTTGTTTGGGGTTTAAGTCGCTCGGGTCGGTAATGTCGGTAAGATCAGCTATGTCTTTGAGGCTGTCGGGAAGAGTGCCATGGAGGTAGTGGATGGAGGTGGGCTTTAGTTGGCCGCCAAAGCAGACGTCGGGACAGGGGCAGTCGTGGGGGTGGCCGCAGCCGGGCAAGTCGGGCCGCTCGGGGCTATCCAGGATATGGAGGGCTTGCCTGATTAATTCCGGTAAGTCTACCTGTTTGGCGGTGACTTGGTCGGTGACGTCTTCGATGATGAAGAATTGGGAGGGGTCCAACTCCCCCACCAGCCGGTAAGCGGGGTTGACGTGGACGAGGAAGGTTTTGCCGATATCGCGGAGGGTAGCGGCAATGTGGTACTGAAAAGCCAGGTCCCAGATATGGTCTTGTTTTAAACGGGTGGCGGATTTGATTTCATAAATAGAGGCAGCCTGGGACATGAGGGTCTCGACCCAAAGATCGACGCGGGCTTTGAGGCGACCCTGGCTGATAGTGTGCTGGGGTTTGAGGTCCAGATCGGGGGTGGTGAGGAGGGTGCGCAAGTAGCGGATGGCGACCTCTTCGACTTGGTAACCTTGGCTCATGATAAAGCGGGTGCCCGGGTCGGGGTAAACGGTGATGGCGCCGTGGGCGACGGCCCAAAAGTGGAGGGGGTGGTCTAAAAATTGTTTGAAGAGGGATTTGGTAAGCATTAAGTTTCGGGTTTTGTTCTTATTATTGACAATATAGCCAAGTGCTTATAGAATGTGTTTATCACGATGAGAGGACTACCAAAGGGTTTTATCCCGCGGGAATGCCTCTCTTTTTTTGCCCTTGAACCTTATTTTTGAACTGACTGATGTTGACTATATGTTTGGCATATTGGCGAAGCAATGAGGAGTATTTGAGATTGGGCACAATAATCTTTTTTAATTTGCCTTGGGATTGCAAGTATTCCACCAAACAATGAAAGTCTCCGTCGCCGGTGACTATGACTGCTTGGTCATAGTTTCGATATTGAATCATCGCATGGAGTACCAACTCGGCGTCAACGTTGCCTTTGACAAAGGCTTTTTTTGTTTTGTGCTTGGCCAATAGTACCGGCTTGTATACCAATACATAGCCGTCCTCCTGGAGCTTGGTATATAAACTGGCGTTGGTCGGGATAAAGCCTATAAAAAGAAATGCTTTTTTGACCTGGTACTTGTCCTTCAAGAGACGGTGAAACTTAGTGAAGTCCAATTTCCATCCCTGACTTTTGACACCTAAATTGAGATTTTGGCTATCGATGAAAGCATAGACGTTGGGACGTGCTTTGGTTTTGGCCATGAGGGAATTTTAGCATTAGAGAGAGGGTGACATGCGGCGGTCATAAAGTAGTCATACGGTGGTCATAACGGCATGGTTTCGTGTGGTATAAAAACTGGTATGTAGTAATTGATCATTGTAAAAGGTGGAAACATCTGCAAAAATTGGCTGGTGAAACATACGGCGGTGATTGGGGCTCAGTGGGGGGACGAAGGCAAAGGCAAGATTGTGGATTTCCTGGCTAGTAAGCACGACGTGGTGGTCCGATTCCAGGGCGGCAATAACGCGGGGCATACGGTGGTGGTGGAAGGAGAAAAATATCCCCTACATTTGCTGCCTTCGGGAATTTTGTACCAAGACAAAATCTGCGTGATCGGCGATGGGGTGGCGGTCAATCCGGCGGTGTTGGTGGAAGAGTTGGCGAGCCTGAAAAAAAGGGTGGGCAAAACGGCCAAGGTGCACCTGTCGAGCAAAGCGCAGGTGATCATGCCCTGGCATGTGGTGCGCGACGGGATCGAGGGTGAGCGAGTGGGCACGACCGGACGGGGGATCGGGCCGGTGTACGCGGACGCGACGGGGAGGACCGGAATCCGGGTGATGGATCTACTTAATGCGAAAGTGGGGCGGGAAAAAGTAGCCGAAAGGGCCAAGTGGAATAAGCGGCTTATCGAAACATTGTTGAAACACCATGGGGTGAGGGCGGGGAAAAAGTTGACTGAAGAAATCGGCGCGGCGGTGGACGCCAAGAGAGTGTGGGAGGAGTATAAAAAGTTGCTGGCTAAGCTTAAAAAATTGGGGGTGGTGGTGGGCGACACGGGAGAGCTGTTGGCGGCTAGGCAGGCGGCGGGAGGGCGGATTTTGTTTGAGGGGGCGCAGGCGACGCTTCTGGATGTAACTCATGGGGATTATCCGTTTGTGACCAGTTCGCACCCGAGCTTGGGGGGCGTGTATATGGGCGCCGGGATCCGGCCGAAAGACCTGCACGTGGTGGGGGTGGCCAAAGCCTATGCAACCCGCGTCGGGAACGGGCCGTTCCCGACGGAGCTGACTAACCGCATCGGGGACAAGTTGAGGGAAGTGGGGCATGAGTTTGGCACAACCACCGGTAGGCCGCGGCGGTGCGGTTGGCTGGATTTGGTGGCCCTTAAGTATGCGGCGCGGGTCAATGGGTTTGACAGTTTGGCGATCACAAAGCTTGATGTGTTGTCGGGGCTCACTGAGGTGCGGGTGGCGGTGGGGTACACCCACTCGGGCAAGCGAATCAGCAGTTATCCGGCGGACGAGCGGGTGCGGGAGAAAGTGCGGCCGATGTACAAAACCTTTACGGGTTGGCGCAAAGACGTGTCCGGGGCGCGCAAGATGGCGGATTTACCGATGGCGGCGCGGCGGTATTTGGAGTTTGTGGAGAAAAGCCTCGGAGTGCCGATTGCGATGGTGGGGGTGGGGCCGGGGAGGGAAGAGTTGGTGAGAGCGTAGAGCGTAGGATGGTCAAGTTGGGGTTGGCTTCCCGAGAGTCTTGCCTATACAATAGGAAGTCATGAGAAATGCGCTAATGACCATGTTGGCGGGAGTGTTGATGCTCTGGGCGGCGGCTCCGGTAAGGGCGATCGTCGATCCAAGAAGTGTGGCCAATAACCGGTTTGGAATCCATATTGTGGACGAGGGGGATCTGGAACGGGCGGCGGAGTTGGTAAATAGCAATGGGGGAGCGTGGGGCTATGTGACGGTAGTGATGCGCGCGGATGATCGAAACCGTGAGAAGTGGCAGCGGACGTTTGAGCGGATGCGGGAGCTTAAATTGATCCCGATCGTCAGGTTGGCGACCAGCGTCGAAGGCGGGGTGTGGAAAAAAGCGGCGTATACTGATTTGGACGAGGTGAGAAACTGGGTCGAGTTCTTAAACTCGCTTGGCTGGGTGGTGAAAAACCGTTATGTGGTGCTTTTTAATGAACCAAACCACGCCAAAGAGTGGGGCGCAACTATTTCGCCGGACGAATATGCCAAGACGGTGCGGGTGTACCATGATTTTTTGAAAGCGGCGTCGGCTGATTTTTTTATCCTGCCGGCGGGCATGGACTTGGCCGCGAGCAAGACGCCGGTGACGATGGCGGCCAATGATTACTGGAAGGGAATGTACCGGGCCGATCCGGACGTATTTAAACTGTTTGACGGCTTCGTCAGTCACTCCTACCCTAACCCGGGCTTTTCCGGGAGCGTGTGGGAGCGCGGACAGCGGAGCGTGCGGGGATTTGAGTGGGAAGTTGATTACTTGCGGGGTTATGGATTGGCCGATAATTTACCGGTGTTTATTACGGAGACGGGCTGGGCGCACAGCGAAGGCGTGGGCCGGCCCAGCAGAGGTTACTTGAATTCGGCGGTAGTGGCGGATAATTTAAAAACGGCCTTTACCTCGATCTGGGACCAGTCAAACATAGTGGCGGTAACGCCGTTTATCCTAAACTACCAAGACGTGCCGTTTGATAATTTTTCCTGGACACGGCCGGGCGGGGGGGAGACGTACCCACAGTACCAAGCGGTGGCAGAGCTACCCAAAACCCGCGGGCAGCCGGAACAGGTATTTGCGGGGGAGGCGGTGCAAGGATATTTGCCGGACACGCTGGCGACCAAGTCAGAATACAAAGTCGCACTTAAGTTCCTAAACACGGGGCAGGCGATTTGGGAAGATAAAAATGTGGAAGTGCGCCTGTCGGGTCAGTATGACCGAGAGCGAGTGAGCGTGGAGCAGGTGGCGACGGCCAAACCGGGGCAGGTGGCGCGGGTGTGGCTT
>CAYMQI010000002.1:15383-29106 GCA_964392715.1 uncultured Pseudomonadales bacterium
CGATTTCCTATGAGATGGCGGTGAGGAAGCCGACGCTGTTGATTAGGATTAAACTATTGATTGAAAAGTTGTTAAACCAACAGGATTTGGTGGGAAACGAGAGTAAGACTGAGGCGCGGGACTAATCTGTATAATGGTTTCGTGAAAATAATCTTGATGCTAAGTTTGGCGGCGGTGCTGTCGGGGTGTACCTGGACTCGGCCGGTGGTGATAGAAGAGGCGACAGCACCGGATGGAGAGGAAGCCACCCTGGCTCAAGTTGAGTGGCAAGGGAGTCGGTATGAGTTTGCCTGGGTCGAAGTGGTGCCCGAACAAGTAAGCTTGGGGCTTAATCTGCCGGAGAAAAAGCCGGTCGAGCGATTGGTCAAGGAAAATAATTGCCAGGTGCTGATCAACGGCGGGTTTTACGGCCGAGATGATAAACCAATCGGCTGGATGGTAGTTGAGGGTCGGGAGGTATCGGCGGCAGAAAAAAACGCGCTGTTTAACGGCTTTGTGACGATTGACGGGGAGGGGAAAGTGGAGATTGGGGAGAGGCGCGCCGGAGGTAGAGTGAGAGTGGGGCTGCAAAGCGGACCGATATTGATCCTTGGCTCGAAAGAAAGGGCTCTGGCGGTGAAAAACGACGCGGCCAAAAGAAGAATGGTGCTGGCAATAACCGAAAGTGGAAAGCTGGTCTTCCTGGCTTTGGTGGAAGCAGGCTCGTCGCTGACCGGGCCGAGACTGAATGATTTGCCGGCAGTGATGAGCTTGGTGGGAGAAAATTTGGGAGAAGCGTGGGTAGGGGCGATTAATGTGGACGGGGGATCGGCGTCGGCATTTAAAAACGGCGATTTTATGTTGGGGGAAGCCAACCCGATCGGCAGTTATTTTTGCCAGAAGTAACGCCGCGAGGCGGTTACCAACTGCCGCCTCCCCCACCGCCAAAGCCCCCGCCTGAGGAGCCGCCACCGCCAAAGGACGAGCCGGAAGAGGATTGGGGGCGGGTGGAAGCGATGCCGGAGGTTAGGCTGTTGTTAAAGGAAGTCAGGGATGATTGGAAGTAGACGGGGTTAAAAGTACTACTGCCTTGGTACCAAGACGGCGCTTTGAGCTTGGCGTCTTTGAAAGCTTCGAGGAATTTGCCGGTCAGGCCAAAAGCGATGGTGTAGGGGAGGACTTCTTCGAAGAAGTTGTGCTTTTCGTGAATTTGCTCCCGCCAAGCCCCGAGGCGGATCCATTCCCGAAGGCCTAAGACTTCTTCGAGGGCCCGGCGACCTTTGGCGGTACGGGCGGGCATAAACGGGGAAAAAGCGGAAATGATGAGGCCAGAGCCGACGACGCCGACAAAGCTGCTGGCGTTACTGGTGATGGTGGCCAGGGCGGGAGCGATGAGGGCGATGCCGCCGCCGGCGATGAGGATGCCGGCTACGAGGTAGACCCTTCTGACGGTGTTGGGGTTGCCGAGGAAGTAGCCGTTGTCGGTTAAATCTTGGTAGAGGGCTTTTTGGGCCGTCTCCAGATGTTTGTAAGAGTCTTTGGGGAGGTCATCGAGGTCAACTTTGGGCTCCCGACTGGTGGTAAAGAGCATATCCAAGAGGGCCGACTCGTAGTCGGCCAGGGTTTGGCCCGGTTGGTCGTGGTAGTAGAGAGTAAACTGAGGTTTTTTGAAGATGAGGCCTTTGGGTTTATCCTCCTTGACGCTGACAAAGCCGCGGCGGGCCAAGTCAATAATGGTGGCGGTGATGTCGGCGTGGTTGACGCGTTCGTCGGCGAGAGTGCCGACTTGCCCGGGAGTTAAGTGCTTGGGCGGGCCGTAGGTTTGGCGCATGATTGGACGGGCGAAAAGGGGTAGGGGGGCAGTACTGTCGGTGAAGAGGCCGGTGTAGGCGCGGTCGCGGCCTTTCTGCCAGTAGAGATAAAGCATAATGGTCAAAGTTAAAAGTGGCAGCAGAAAGGGCCAGTTATCGCGGAGAAACCAAGTGATTTCCTGGAGCCGGCCGGGGAAAGTAAAAAAGTCGGGATTGAGGGCGGCGGCGATGGTCAAGCCGGTGCCCGGATCAAGACCGGTGGCGGTGTAGACGGCGATGGTACCATCGTGGCCGTGGGTGCAGTTTTGGGATTTGGACCCGGGGTAACCGGTAAAACAAATGGTGCGGGTGAGGCTAGCATCCGGAGCATGGAGGTTGGTGGTGGCTTTGAGGATGGGTACGGGCCAAGCATGCCCAGTGGTGTTCCAGGTTAACTCAGCCTCGGCGCCGGGGCGGGTGAGCACCCGATTGACCTGATAGTTGATGATGTAGGTTTGTGGGCCGGAAATGGTGCGGTCGGGGTCGCCGATTTTGACGGTGAGGTAGTCGCCGCTTTTCGAGAGGTCGTAGGGGATGTTTTGGTTGTTGGCGTCGGTGACGGAGGCGAGGCGGAAGCGGATGTCGAGAGTGTTGCCGGTTGAGGTTTGGTAGCGCACCGGAATGGTACGGTAGATGCCGTGTTTTGGGAGCGCGCCAAAGTCAACGGCGATGGTCTCGGTGACGTCTAAGTTGGTGTCGCGGCCTAAGGTAAGCTCGGTGGTGAAGTTGGTGATAACCCAAGATTCCTGGGCAGCGACCGGGGAAGGAAGTAAGGAGTAAGAAGTAATGAGTAATAAACACACAATAAGGAAGATGGTGAGGCGGAGGAATTTTTGGAACATAGGGGGATTTTAGCACCGAAATAAACCGGTTGACTACAGGGGTGATATAATTGGCGGATGGATGATATCTGGGCAGCGTTAATTAGGTACAAGCTGGCTGAGGAAAAACTCAAGGAGTTGAAGCTTAAGGTGTGGGAGAACATGCCCATAGATACAGAGATTGAGTTGTCGCTAAAAGAAGCTGAGGAAGATTTGGACGAGCTGAAAGCTTTGATCGAGATGAACTACGGGCCGATGAAGGTGGACTGAAAAAGACTTGCCAAATTGTCTCATGGTTTCATTGTCAGGGTGGCTACGGCAGAAATGAAGCAATCAAACAATGGGGCAATGGTTATCTTTAACGTTTGGGAGATTGTTTGCGGCGGCGGGCTTTGCCACCGGTGCCGATTTTGCGGCGCTCTTTTTCGCGGGGGTCGCGGGTCATGAGGCCGGCTTTTTTGAGAGCGAGTTTGTGGGTCTCATCCACTTTGACCAGGGCGCGGGCAAGGCCGAGGGAGACGGCTTGGGCTTGGCTGACCGGGCCGGAACCGAGAACTTTGACGGTGGCGATGAATTTGTCCAAGGTGTTGGTGGTTTTGAGGGGGTTTGTGCAAATGGCCTCCAGGCCGGGGACGCGGAAGTAGTCGGCGGCGAGCTTGCCGTTGACGATTAAAGTAACATCATCCTTGGTTTTCCTGGTGGCGAGGCGAATGCGGGCAACGGCGCGCTTTCTGCGGCCGACGGAGTGAGTGTAGAGGGCGGTTTTGGGTTTTGAGGCGGATTTGGTTTTTTGGGTTTTGCTAGGCATAAAATTAATTTAAAATATAAAGTTAAAAATTTAAAATACAGAAATAATTATTCAGGTTTTTGGATAAATTTTTCTTGGTATGGATGAGTGGTGTCGGCAAAAACTTTGAGGCGTTTGAGGCGAGGGGACCTTAATTTATTCTTGGGTAACATGCCGGCGACGGCCAGTTCGATGACGCGGACGGGGTCACGGGTAAGTTTGTCCCCAAGGGTTTCTGATTTGAGACCGCCGGGGTAGCCCGAGTGGTGGTAGTAGATTTTGTCGGTGAGCTTGGTGCCGGTGGTTTTGACTGCGGAAGCGTTGGTGACGACGACGTAGTCGCCGCAGTCCAAATGGGCGGTAAAGTAGGGTTTGTGTTTGCCGATCAATTTCTGGGCGATGTCGCTGGCCAACCGGCCGAGGACGTAGTCGCCGGCGTCATAGTGGTGCCAGGCTCGTTTGATGTCGGTGGGTTTGGGGGTGAAAGTGGTCATAGAATTTATTTACTGGTGGTCCTTTGAATGATGGGTTTGGCCGCGGTTTGAGGGCGGGAGGTAACCGCTTTAGTCGGTAAGGGTTTGAGCGAAGGAATGCGGCCGGCAGATTTTTTGGCGGCTATCTTTTTTGATTTTTTGGGAGCGGCGGCCTTGACTAATGGTTCGATGCCGACGATTTCGACTTTGACCATCATGGTGCGGTCGCCCCTTCTTTTGCCCAATTTAATCAGGCGGGTGTAGCCGCCGAGGTTGGGTTTAACTTGAGGAGCCAGTTGGTCAACCAGTTTGTTGGTCAGTCCTTTGTGGTTAAAAAAGGCGTGGATGGCGCGGCGGCTGGCCAGATTACCGTGGTGGGCGCGGGAGATAAGCTTGTCCATCAAACTCTTGACGGCGCGGCCCTTAGCTTGGGTGGTGGTGATGTAACCGTTTTCCACGAGCGAGGCGGCCAGGCTTTTGAAAAGAGCAAGGCGTTGCTTGGTGCTTCGGTTAAATTTTTTGCCGCTAACTCTGTGTCTCATAGTAGAAATGACTAATGATCAATGGTCGATGATTGATGTAATAATTATTCTGCCAAGGAAATGCCTTTGTCTTCGAGGGCTTTTTTGACGGTGCTGACGGAACGCTCGCCCAAGTTTTTGACTTTGGCAATGTCGCCTCCGGAGGCGGCGGTCAAATCGGCCACGGTTTTGTAGCCTCCCTTTCTCAAGGCGTTGGCAATCCGGGTGGGGAGATCGAGCTCCTCGACGGTTAACTTGAGCACTTCGCTGTCGCCGGCGGTGGCGGTTTCTGATTTGGCGGCGGGAGAGACGACGGGTTTGATAATTTGCTCAAAGTGTTCGACCAAAATTTGGGCGGCCTGCTCGAGAGCGTCTTTGGCAGAGATCGTGCCGTCGGTACTCACGTCGAGAATTAATTTGTCAAAGTCGGTGCGGCGGCCGACGCGGGTGCTTTGGACGATGGGGTTGACGCGAGTGATGGGGGAAAAGAGAGCGTCAACGGGGATAACGCCAATGGAGGTGGATTTCCTTTCCTCGGCCGGTGAGTAGCCGATACCGGTCTCGACGGTCATTTCGACAGAAAGAGAAGATTTGGAGTCGGCCAAATTGGCAATGACTGTCTCGGGGTTTGATAAAGTGACACCCACAGGAAGGTTGATGGCGGAGGCTTTGATTTGTCCGGGGCCTTTGGCTTCCAAAGTGATAGTTTCGCTTTCCTTACCGTCTAAACTTAAGCGCAGGGTTTTGAGGTTTAAAACCAACTGAACGATGTCTTCGCTCATGCCCTGCAGGGTCGAAAACTGGTGTTTGACGCCTTTGACCTTGATGCTGGTAATGGCGGCGCCTTTGAGGGAGGTCAAGAGGACGCGGCGGAGAGCGTTGCCCAGGGTGTGGCCGTAGCCTTGTTTTAAAGGCTCGATGACGAGTTGGGCGAGATCGTCGCGTTGGTTGGCGACGGTGACGTTGAAGACTGGATCTAACATAAAGCTCCTAGTGATTTTGTTTAGTAATGTTTATCTCGAGTAAAACTCGACGATTAATTGTTCGTTAATGTCGTCGGTGACGTCGTCGCGCTCGGGAAGGCGATTGACGCGACCGACGGCGGCCTTTTTTTCGAGCCAGCTGGGAAGGCCTTGGTTCTTGGCTTTTAAGAGGTCGGCTATGTAGGGGATCTTGACGGCGCGGCCAGAGAGGGCGATGGTGTCACCCTGACTGAGACTGTAGGAAGGGGTGGAGGTCTTGATGTTGTTGACCTTGACGTGGCCGTGGGTGATCAGTTGACGGGCGGCGGCCCTGGTGGGGGCAAATCCCAAGCGATAGACGACGTTGTCGAGGCGACTCTCCAAAAGGGACAAAAGGGCGCTGCCGGTGGCGGTCGGATTTTTGGCGGCGGCGGTAAAGTAACGCCTTAATTGTTTTTCCATAACGCCGTAGAGGATCCTGACTTTCTGTTTTTCCAGAAGCTGAGTGCCAAAGTCAGAAAGCTTGCGGCGGCCTTTCCTACCGTGAAAACCGGGGAGGATGTTTAAGCGTTTGGCGGTTTTTAGGGGGTTGGATTTAAGACCCAAGTCCTGGCCGATCTTGCGCATGAGTTTGATTTTGGGTTGGGTATAGCGGGACATAAGAAAAATTTACTGAGTAAATTTTTAAATTTCTAATTTTCAACTTCTAATTGCTAAACAATTTCAAAACTCTAATTCTTAAGGTTTAAAATTTTGAAAATTATTATTTTGATATTGTTGGGGATTTCGCCTGCCGGCCGAAGCTTCAGCATAGGCTGGGATTTGAGGTTTCCCATTTAATTATTAGCGGTTGTGCTTTTTCTTGCGAGGCCTGGTGCCGTTGTGGGGAATGGGGGTAACGTCGGCCAGGAGGGTCAGTTTTAGGCCAGAACCGCGAAGGACCCGCAGAGCAGCGTCGCGGCCGGGACCGGGACCTTTGATAAAAACTTCCAGCTGTCTGAGGCCAAAATTTTTGGCGTTATCGACGACTTTTTCGATGGTGACGGTGGCGGCGTAAGGGGTCGATTTTTTGGAGCCGGAGAATCCAGCTTTGCCGGTGCTGCTCCAAGTGAGGACGTTGCCGGCGTCGTCGGAGATAGTGACCAGAGTGTTGTTGAAGGTGGCGGTGACGTACATGCGGCCTTTTTCAACGAGGCGGGTGGGGCGTCTTTTGGTGGTCGGAGTAGCTTGAGGCATAAGATTAAGTTAAAAATTCAAAATTAACAGCTAAAAATAGATTAGGTTTCTTTGGAAGAGATGGCGCCGATGGTTTGGCGGCGGCCTCTTTTGGTGCGGGCGTTGGTCCTGGTCCTTTGGCCCCTAACCGGCAGGTTGGCAATGTGGCGGGCGCCCCGGTAGGTGCCGATCCTTTTGAGGCGCTCGATGTTTTCTCTGATCTGTTTTCTTAAGTTGCCTTCGGTGTTAATTTTTTCGATAACGCGCTGGAGGCGGGCGACCTCGTCGGCAGTCAGGTTGCTGGCTCTGGTGGCGGCGTTGACACCGGCCTCTTTGAGGATATCGGTGACATTTTTGCGGCCGATGCCGTAGATATAGGTCAGGGCGATATCAACTCTTTTTTGTTCTGGTATGTCGATACCTGAGATGCGGGGCATAAGACAAATTCCAAACAATATTTAATATTTAAGTTTCTAATTTAAAAATCTGTAAGCTTAGTAATTGTTGGTGATTTGAGATTTGATTTATTTAGCCCTGGCGCTGTTTGTGGCGGGGGTTGTCGCAAATAACGCGCAGATACCCCCCACGTTTGATGAGTTTGCAGTTTTTGCAGCGTTTTTTAAGACTGGTTTTGACTTTCATGATTTTTTGCCCCCGGGAGGCTTGGTTGGACTAAAAGGACGCCGATTTCCTGATCGGTTGGCAATAAGTTACGGGCTTTCCTGGTTATTTGGACCGGAAAACGATTCTGCCTCGGTCGGTGTCGTAGAGTGAGAGCTCACACTTGACCATATCGCCAGGCATAACTTTGATGCGATAGAGGCGCATTTTACCAGCTAGTGTGCACAAAATCACCTTATTACCAAGAGATTCGGGGGAGTCCTGGTGAAGCTGGACACGAAACATGGTGTTTGGGAGAGCTTCAATGACGACCCCTTCGGCGGTAATATTGGTTTGTTTGTTCACAGTTAAGCTTACGAGCTTATTTTAAAGGATTAATGCCCGGCAACCAGAGCTAGCTTGCTGCGGGGTTGGTTTTGATATTTAGAATGTCTATTCCGGTTAAATTGCCGAAGAAAAAACAAGAGCAAAAGATGCCTAGTTGCTCTTTCTTGGCCTGTGGGCGAGATTTTAACAGATTATTAAAGTTTTCTCAAGAGATGGCGGTAATTACCTCTGGGGCGTGGTGGGTAACAATAACGGTCTCTTCGAAAACGGCGCTCGGGCTGCCGTCAACGGTGGAGATGGTCCAGCCATCCGGAGCGGTGACTAAGTGCCAGTCCCCCATGGTGTACATGACTTCGATGGCTAAAGCCTGGCCTTTGCTGATGGTGGGCGATGCCTCCCGAGGGCCTTGGGTGTAGCAAGTGATGGCCGGCTCCTCATGGAGCTGCCGCCCCACGCCGTGACCGGTCAAGTCACGGACGACGTTATAGCCTGCTGATTCTATACCTGTCTGGATGGCTTGGCTGATGTCCCAAACCTTGGCACCGGCGGTGGCCGCCTTGAGGGCGGAAGCTAGGGTGGCACGGCCGGCAGAGAGAAAGAGTTCCTGTTCTGGAGTAGCCCGGCCAATGACAAAACTGGTGGAGGTGTCGGTGTGGAAGCCTTGGAAATAGA
Organism: uncultured Pseudomonadales bacterium; assembly: GCA_964392715.1. Classification (GTDB taxonomy): domain Bacteria; phylum Patescibacteriota; class Microgenomatia; order UBA1400; family CAYNFZ01; genus CAYMQI01. The sequence goes on from CAYMQI010000002.1 coordinate 23,612, forward strand.
GGCCGGTGTCGATGGTGACCAAATCACCGGACTTAAACTTTTGGGAACTGGTGGGGATGCCGTGGACGATGCCGGCATTGACGTTGATGCAGGTGGACCAGTAATAACCGGGGACGCGTTTGAAAGAAGGCTCGCCCCCAGTTTTCAGGAGCAAACGCTCGGCTAACCGATCGATGGCCTCAAAACTTATGCCTGGTTTGGCGGCTTTGACGAGCTGTTGTTTGATGGTGGCCAAAAATCGACCGCCTTGGCGCTGAGCCTGCCGCTGGTGCTTCACTTACGTTGGTGTTTTTTAATTTGGGAGAGAATGTCGTGGAAGATGTCGTTGATGGGGCGTTCGCCATTGACAGTGATGAGCATGCGGCGGTGTTTGTAGTGGTCGAGGACGGGTTTGGTGTGCTTGTGGAAAGAGTCGATGCGCTTGTAAATAGCCTGGAGAGTGTTGTCCTCCCGCTCGCCCATATCGTCTTTGAGGCGGCCAAAAAGGCGCCAGAGGGCTTCTTTGTCGGAGACTTCCAAAGAGATGACCAGGTCAACGCCGTTGCTGAAACGCTTGGCTTGGGGGACGGTGCGGGGAAAACCGTCGAGGATGTAGCCGTTTTGATACTCTGGTTTTTTGAGGTATTCTTCGATGATGGGGACGACTTTGGAATCGGGAACGAGAGCACCAGAGTTTAAGACTTCCTTCATGAAACGGCCAAGGGGGGTTTTTTCTCTGGCCATGCCGCGGAAAATGTGACCGCTAGAAAGGTAGGGGATTTTTAGCTTTTTGGAAAGCATGTTGCCTTGGGTTGATTTACCAGCGCCTTGAATGCCGATAATGATCATTTTCATGGGTGGAATCCTGTTAATTTATTAATTGATGAAGCTATCATAACTGCGCATGACCAGTTGACTTTCGAGTTGTTTGGTGGTTTCCAAAACAACCGAGACGACGATGAGGATACCGGCGCCGCCGATAGTCAGGGTGGTGAGATCGGTGAAGATTTGAGCGATGGAGGGGAGGACGGCGATGGCACCCAAGAACAAGGCGCCCCCCAGGGTGATGCGGGTGATGATATGGCTTAAGTATTTAGCGGTGGGGCCGCCGGGGCGGATGCCGGGGACGAAACCGCCGTTTTTCTTGATCTGATCGGCAATTTTGTCCGGGTCAAAGACAACGGCGGTATAAAAGTAGGTAAAGCCGACGACGAGGAGGAAGTAAACGAGATTGTAAACGAGCGAATTTGGTTGGAGGAGGTTGGTGAGGTGACTGCCTAAAGTGGCCAAGATAGGATTGGGGGTGGCAGTGAGGGCCCGGCCGATCAGGGAGGGCAATAAGACCAGAGAGATGGCAAAAATGATGGGGATCATGCCGGCGTTATTTAACTTCAAAGGCAGGTAGTTGGTTTGGCCGCCGTAAAGGCGAGGGCCTTGGATGCGTTTGGCGTAGTGGATGGGGACTTTGCGGACGGCTTCGTTGACGGCGACGACGGCGGCGACGACGATGACGGCCAGAACGGCAAAAATAACCATAGAACTAAATTGGGTGGAGGTAGTGGTGGCTACCGTCTTGAGTAGAGTAACCGGAAGGCTGGCGACGATGCCGGCGAAGATGATCAGGGAAATACCGTTGCCGATGCCGTACTGGCTTAAGAGTTCCCCGAGCCACATGACGAGCATGGTGCCGGCCATCATGGTGATGATCATGGTGGCCAGTTGGAGGGGCTGCTGATCGTGGATGATGGCTTGGCTTTTTAAGATGGCGATGACGCCGATGCTTTGGACGACGGAGAGGGGGACGGTCAAGAAGCGGGTGTATTGGTTAATCTGTTCCTGGCCAGACTCGCCTTCTTTGCTTAATTCCTCGAGTGAGGGGATGGCGACGGTCAAGAGCTGGAGAATGATGGAAGCATTGATATAAGGGCCCAAACCGAGAGCGAGAACGGAGAAGTTGGCCAGAGTGCCACCGGAGAAGATGTCCAAGAGGCCCAGGAGTTGATTTTGACTGAAAAAGTCCTGGAGGCGAGCCAGGTCGACACCGGGAACGGGGACGTGGGCCAGAAAGCGGTAGATGGCAAAAATTAAAGCCGTAATCAGCAGCTTACTGCGGATTTCCTTGACGCTAACGATGTCTTTGATCGCCTGGATCATGGAGAATGGGGAGTGAAGAATAAAGATGGTTAAATGGTTGGATGGTTGGATGGCTTAATGGTTGTTAACGTTGAGTCTGGCTCTCGAGGTGAGTCGGCGATAGAACCGCCAGCCTTGGTGATTTTAGCAGCTGCTTGCCGGGAAGTAGAGAGGCCAACGATGGTGAGGGCGCGGGTAAGGTCGCCGCCGCCTAAGATTTTGACGCGACCGGAAGCGGCTTCTTTGAGGGTGATTAAGCCCGCTTTGACCAGTGATTCTTTGGTGATTTTGGCTTTAGTGGGGAAAGTGTTGAGAGCGGCAACGTTGACGACGGCGGTGGCAGTAGTCAAAGAACCAAAGCGGCTCTTGCCCCGCAAGTAGGGCATACGTTTGGTGAGGGGGAGTTGGCCACCTTCGAAATAGACGGCGATTTTGTTCCTACTTCTTTGGCCTTTCTGGCCGCGGCCGACGGTGTGGGAGCCGGAGCCGGTACCCACGCCCCGACCGAGGCGGGTTTTGGATCTGGTGGTGGTGGGGGGGAGTTGGTTTAACTTCATGAATAGAAATAATGAGTAATGAATTATTTTTTAGGGGATTTGGGGGTGGGTTTGAGGACTCTTGGGGCGACGCGCCTGGCGGGAGGTTTCTGGGGTGTTGGGGTGACGACCGGTTGGGCTTTTTCCTCGAGTTTGATGCCCTTTAGGTCGGCGAGCTGGCGGATGGTTTGCAGGGCTTTGAAAGTAGCGTAGACGTTGCTGGCTTGGTTGCTACCGCCCAAGGTTTTGCTGACGATGTTTCTGATACCTGCGGCTTCGACCACGGCCCTGACGGCGCCTCCGGCGATCACACCAGTACCCTCGGGGGCGGGTTTCAAGAGGATTTTGGCGGCGCCTTTTTTGACGGTGATGGGGAAAGGAATGGTGCCTTTGGAGAGGGGAACCTTGATCAAGTGCCTTTTGGCCCTTCTGACTCCTTTTTGGATCGAAGAGAGGACGTTGGGGCTTTTGCCCAAGCCGACGCCGACGCGGCCGTTTTTGTCTCCGACAACCATCAGGACAGAAAAGCCGATGTGGTTGCCGCCTTTGGTCTTTTTGGAGACGCGGTTGACTTGAATGACTTTTTCGTCAAATTCTTTGGGCTCTTGGTGGTGGTGCATGTTTGGTCTCATAGGTTAAGTGGTTAGGTTATAGGTTATAGCGGTTAAAACTGGAGGCCGGCACTTCTGGCGGCATCGGCGACGGCCTTGACCCGGCCGTGATATCTGTAAGGACCGCGGTCAAAAGTAACTTGGGTAATTTTTTTGGCTTTGGCGGCGGCGGCGAGGGTTTGGCCCACCTTGGTGGCTTTGTCGGTCTTGGTGGCTTTGGTTTTGAGCTTCAAGTCAGAGGCGGCGGCGAGGGTGGCTCCGGTCACGTGATCGACAATTTGGGCGTAGATGTGAAGGTTGGTGCGGTGCACGATGAGCCTGGGGCGAGTGAGGTGGGCGATAAGGTGGCCCCTAACCCTTGATTTTCTTTTGATGGTAGCACTGGTTTGATGGTTCATAGTGATTTAGGCGGCGGCGGCTTTGGCGGCTTTACCGGCCTTTCTCCTGACGTGCTCGCCTTGGTAGCGGATGCCTTTGCCTTTGTAGGGCTCGGGGATCCTGAAGGAGCGGATTTGGGCGGCAGCCTGACCGACCAACTGTTTATCAATGCCGCTGACAATAATTTTGTTGTTGCCCTCGATGTCCAGAGTGACTGACCCCGGAGCAGTGTATTCTACAGGATGAGAAAAGCCTAAGGACAGGACAATTTTGTTGCCTTGCCTGGCGACCCGGTAACCGGTACCGACCAGGTCCAGAGTTTTTTGGAAACCGGTGGTAACGCCTTCGACCATGTTGGCAATCAGGCGCTGGAAAGTGCCATGAAGGCTGGCGGCCAGCTTGGTGTCACCAATGGGGGCGAGGCTAATGTTGCCGTCTTTTTGGGTGAGTTTGATGAGGGAATGGAGCTTTAAGCTCAACTGCCCTTTGGGACCCTTGACCGTGACTGTGTTACCCTCAAAGGCAGCGGTGACGGTGGCGGGAAGGGTGATGGTTTGGCGGCCGATTTTGGACATGTTGTTTTGCTAATGGCTTATGGCTAATTGCTGATAGTTATTGATGATTACCAAATGCGGCAGATAATTTCGCCGCCGACACCGGCGAGTTTGGCCTCGCGGTCGGTTAAAACGCCGTGGCTCGTGGTGAGGATGGTGGAACCAAGGCCGGCGAGGACCACTTCCTGGTGGTTAACGGTGACATAGACGCGCCTGCCGGGTTTGCTGACGCGTTTGATGTGGGTTAAAATCGGTAGTTTGTTTTTGTAGACGAGGCCGGCAGTAATTATCCTGGCGTTTTTGATGGTTGGGTGAGTGGAGGCGGAGACTTCACTTAAGTAGCCCAAAGACTCGATTTTGCGGGCTAGGGCGAGTTTGATGCCCGAGTAGGGAATTTCCACTAGCTTGCTGCTGGCGGCGTAGGCGTTTCTAATTCTGGTGAGCATGTCTGCGATGGGGTCGGTCATGAAAATTTAAAGTTAAAAATTAAAAATTCAAAGTAATATTTGTTACCAGCTGGCTTTGGTGACGCCTGGGAGTTGGCCTTTTAGGGCAAGTTCCCTGAAACATAAGCGGCAGAGGCCAAAGTGGCGGATGACGGAGCGGGAGCGGCCACAGCGCTGACAACGCCTAATAGTGCGAGTTGAGTATTTTGGTTTTCTTCTGGCTTTGACTTCGAGAGATGTTTTGGCCATAAATTATTGAATAATGAGTAGAAAATAATGAATCATGATTAGGTGGTTGGGCCTGGTTTGGCGAAAGGAATACCCAGGTGAGTAAGCAGTGCTTGGGCATGCTGCCGGTTATCACTCGACGTGACTAGGGTAATTTGCAGACCACGAACCTTGTCGATTTTATCATAATTGATCTCCGGAAAGATGATTTGCTCGGTGAGGCCGAAATTATAATTGCCCTGGGCATCAAAAGAGGTGGTGGATAAACCCTGAAAGTCCTTGACGCGGGGCAAGACGACGCTTATAAGTTTGTCCAAGAATTCGTACATGCGCTCGCCTCTTAAGGTGGCTGAGACACCCACGGGGTCGCCCTCACGAAGTTTGAATCCGGCGATGGCCTTGCGGGCGCGGCGGATTGAGGGCATCTGGCCGGTGATTTGGCCCACCTGGGAAGCGACGTTCTCGACAGCCTGGTCACGATGCTGGTCGTCGGTGACACCGACGTTAATGACGAGTTTGGTGAGACGGGGGGTGGCAAGGATGTTATCAATATGAAGCTCTTTGGCGAGAGTTTTTCTAATAACTTGCTGGTATTTTTGGCGGAGGCGATTCATGGGGTGATAGGTGATG
>CAYMQI010000002.1:29206-39185 GCA_964392715.1 uncultured Pseudomonadales bacterium
TGGATTTTTTGGGCGCGGTTTTGACATCCAGGTTTGCCTGACATTTTTTGCAGATCCTGTGTTTGTCACCCTTGGCCGGGGTGGCGTAACCGACTCTGGTGGGTTGTTTGCAAGCGGGACAGATAAGGGCCAAGTTACCGGGTGAGAGGGGCCGCTCCAGGGTAATAATGCCACCGGCGACGCCCTCGCGAGGCTTGACGTGGCGTTTATACTGCCCGGCGTCCTTGACGATGAGGCGGCCGGTTTTGGGGATGATCCTGGTGACAAGGCTGACCTTGCCGTGGTCTTTGCCGATGGTGATCTTGACGGTGTCGCCGATTTTGAATTTCATATGTTTAGGTTATAGGTTGTAGTGTGATTAGAGAACTTCTGGGGCTAGGGAGGCGATTTTGGCGTAGCCGGCTTCTTTGACCTCGCGAGCGATGGGGCCAAAAATACGGGTGGCAACTGGATTTTTGGTTTTGGCGTTCTCGATAATAACGGCGGCGTTGTCGTCAAACCTGATGGCGGAACCATCTGGTCTTCTGGTTTCTTTGTGAGCCCTGACCACGACGGCCTTGACCACTTCGCCTTTTTTGAGGCCACCCTGGGGGTCGGCTTGGATGACCGAGGCGGTAACGAAGTCGGCCACATAGCCGAAGCGGCGCTTGCCGCCACCGTGGACGTGGATGACCCTTAACTTTTTGGCGCCTGAGTTATCGGCGACATTGAGGATGGTTCTTAGTTGAATCATGGCTAACCTTATTTACGGACGGCTTTTTTGATAATTTTGGTGATGGCCCACTTTTTTCTTTTACTAATCGGCCTGGTCTCAATGATCTCGACCAAATCGCCTTCATGGGCCTGACGGCTGTTGTGGGCTAAGTAGTTTTTGGACCTTTTGACGGTTTTTTTGTAAGTGGGGTGCTGCCAGCGGCTCTCGACCGAGACGGTGGCGGTTTGCTGCATTTTGGTGGAGAGGACGGTGCCGGTAAAAGTTTTCATAGAATTTAGATAGTGTTAATGGTTAGATGGCTAAATGGTTTAATGGTTGGTGGTTTCGAGGCGTTTTTGAGTGATAATGGTGCCTACCAAGGCGATTTGGTAACGGATGATCCGGGCGGATTTGGTGTTTTTTTCCTGGCCGCGTTTGATGGTCAGGGTGGCTTTGGCCTGGTCTGTTTTAAGCTCTAGAAGCTTTTTTTCGAGAGCCGCGAGGCTTTCCTGGTAGAGTTTGGCTTTTTGGTCTTTTTTGATCATGTTAGTCCTTGACGACAAAGATAGTTTTCATGGGAATCTTGTGCATGGCTTTCCTCATGGCCTCGAAGGCGGTTGGTTGGTCAACACCGGCGAGTTCAAACAGGATACGGCCAGGCTTGACGACGGCGACGTAGCCTTCGATGTCGCCTTTGCCTGAGCCCATTTTGGAACCGGCCGCTTTTTGGGTGATGGGTTTATCGGGAAAGATGCGGATCCACATCTTGCCGCTTCTTTTGGTGGTACCGGCGATTTTTTTGCGGGCGGCTTCGATTTGGCGGCTAGTGAGCCAACCGGCGGCGAGGGCTTTGATGGCGTATTGGCCGAAAGCGATGGTGCTGCCCCTTTGGGCTTTGCCGCGCATTTTTCCCCTGAACTCTTTGCGGTATTTTCTTTTTTTAGGTTGTAGCATGGTTTAGAACCTGATTAGATAGTGGCGGTTTCGCCTTTGAACACCCAGACCTTGATGCCGACGTAGCCGGATTTGGTCAGGGCTGGTGATTGGTGGTAATCGATGTCGGCCCGCAGGGTTTGAGTGGGGACAGAGCCTTTGGTGTATTTTTCGGTGCGACCGATTTCGGCGCCGCCGATCCTGCCCGATAAAACGATCTTGATACCTTTGGCGCCGGCGGCGGAAGCTTTCTCGAGTGCTTGGGCGACAGCGCGGCGATGAGGATAGCGCTTGGCGAGTTGGTCTTTAAGGCGTTCGACGATAAGAATGGCCGATATGTCCGGATTTTTGACTTCGACGATGTCCTCAAACTCGAGTTTGGGAGAACCAGGATCTTTGGGATTAATCTTGAGAAGTTTCATGGTTTCTTTTTTGAGCAGCTCGATGTTTGAGCCACCGCGGCCGATGACGACACCGGGCCTGCTGACGTGGATTTTGATCTTGATTTTTTTGACGGAGCGCTCGAGCTCAATCTTGGTGACGCCGGCTGACTTTAACTTTTCCAGCAAAAACTCGCGGACTTTGAGGTCTTCGAGCACATTATGTTGGTAGTTGGTTTTGTCGGCGTACCAGAGGGAATCCCAGCTGTAGACTGGTCCGAGGCGAAAACCTTTTGGATTAACTTTGTGGCCCATAACTCACCTCCGCTCATGAAATTCGAATATCTAAATCCGAAATCCTAAACTTATTTTTTGCTTTTATTAGTAATTGGTTTGGCAGTTTTTTTGATTGCCGGTTTGGCGACTGGTTTGATTTTTTCTTCTGCCAGCTTGGAGATGATTGAGGTGAGGGTGATCTTGATGTGGCTGGTTCTTTTGAAGATTGAGTGGGCCCTGGAGCGGGAAACGGCGCGCCATCTCTTGTAGGTGGGGCCTTCGTTGACCTCGATCTTGGCAAACCTCAAACTGGCCTGGTCTGCCTGGTCGTTATTGACGGCATTGGCGATGGCCCGCTTGATGACGGCAGAGAGGGGGGCGGCGGCCCGTTTGTCAGAAAACTTGAGCTGCCTGACTGCTTGCTGGGGAGTTAGGTGGGCAATACCGTCCGCGACAAAGCGGATCTTTCTGGCACTAGTTCTAATAAATTTTTGTTCTGCAGTGTACATAGAAATGATTTAGGTTTTGGTAAGGAGACGTTTGACAATTTTGCCGTGGCCACGGAAAGTGCGGGTAGGGGCAAATTCCCCAAGGTGGTGGCCGACCATGGCTTCGTTGACGAAGACCTCTTTAAAATTTTTGCCGGTGTGGATCAGGAAAGTGTGGCCGACGAACTCGGGGGCGATTTGGCTGTCCCGAGCCCAAGTTTTGATGGGTTCTTTTCGGCCCGAGTCTTGTTGACGACTGATTTTGATTAAGAGTTTTTCGTCGACGTATGGTCCTTTTTTGGTTGATCGGCTCATAATGTTAGTTAATAGTTATTAGTTAATAGTTTTTGGTTATTTGACGCGGCGGTCGCGGATTAAGTATTTGTTTGAGTACCTTCTGACATTTCTGGTCTTGGTGCCCAGGGCGTGTTTGCCCCAAGGAGTCTTGGGGTACTTAAGGCCGACACCAGAGCGACCCTCACCACCGCCGTGGGGGTGGGCCGCCGGGTGCATGGCAGTGCCGCGCACAGACGGTCGGATGCCTAAGTGGCGAGAGCGGCCGGCTTTACCCAACTGGGCGTTTTGGTGATCGGGGTTGCTGACGGCGCCGATGGTGGCAAAACAAGCTAATTTTACCAGACGGATCTCTTTTGAGGGTAAAAGGACGGCTGCAAAGCCTGCTTCTTTAGATTGAATCGAGGCTTGAGAGCCGGCAGAACGGATGAGTTGGCCGCCTTTGCCGGGAGTTAATTCGAGGTTATGGATGGGAGTGCCCACGGGGATGTTTTTGAGGGGCAGGCAGTTACCCAGTTTAGCGTCGCCTTTTTGGGTGGTGGTGACGGTGTCGCCGGCCTTTAAACCCTCCGGGGCAAGGATATAGCGATAGTCGCCGTCTTGGTAAGAAAGCAGGGCAATGTTGCTGGTTCTATTGGGGTCATACTCGATCGTTTTGACGAGGGCGGGGACGTCTAATTTTTGGCGCTTAAAATCAATGGTGCGGAAGAGGCGCTTGTGGCCACCACCTCGGTGCCTGATGGTAATTTTGCCCACGTTGTTACGGCCGGAGATACTTCTTCGGCCTTTGGTCAAAGATTTTTTGGGACCGCCCCGGTGGAGGTCACGGGTGATCAGGTGGGTGTAGTGGCGGCGGCTTGGAGTGGTGGGGCGGGAGAGTTTGATCGCCATAATTTATTTGTCTTTGGTACTAATGTCGAATAGGTCGATGGTTTGGCCTTTTTTGAGCTTGATGACAGCTTTTTTGCCGGCGGTGGTGTGGGCGATGGGGCCGCGGCGGCCCTGACGATAGGGCCGGGGGGTGATGGTGGAGGTGTTGATACCAAGGACGTTGACGCCGTAGGCGGCTTCGATGGCGGTCTTAATCTGGTGTTTGGAAGCGCCTTTGGCTACCTCGAAAGTAAAGCAGCCGGCGGCGGTTTTGGCCAGAGTTTTTTCGGTAAGGATGGGTTTTTTGAGGATGTGGGGGTTCATTTGTTAGGTGATGGTTAAATGGCTTAATGGTTGATGGGTAATGATTATTTCTTTGTGGATTTTTTAGTGGTTGTTTTGGCGGCGGGTTTGGTTGCGGTTGGCGACGATGCCGGTTTGGCCAGGTGGACCTGGGTTAATTTAGCGACAGACTCCTTGATGTAGATAATGGTTTGGTGGTTTAAAAGCTCGTAGGGATTGAGCCTGGCAGCTTGGGTCAGGGTCAAGTTTTTGATGTTGGCGCCGGCCTGAATGAGGCTGGCTTCCGGCTGTGGTAGGACCAAGAGGGTTTTGCCTTGGCCGCCGCTTAGCTTGACAATAATTTTGGCCAATTCTTGGGTCTTGGCGCCCAGTTTGGTTTTGGTATCAAGAAACAGGCTGTCGGCGAGTTTGGCGGTAGCGGCCGAGAAGAGGGCCTGTTTTCTTTGAGACTTGGGAAGGCTTAAAGTAAAGTTTTCCTGGCCGGTGGGGCCGTGGGTGACGCCGCCGCCGACAAAAATGGGGGCTTTGCGGGCGCCGTGCCGGGCGCGGCCGGTACCTTTTTGGCGGTAGATCTTACGGGTGGAACCGGTAACTTGACCTCTGGTCTTGGTTTTGGCGCCGGCTGACCTTTGCCGGGATAAGTAGACTTTGACGTAGCGACTTAGGAGAGTGCGGTTGACCTTGGCGGCAAAAATTTCGCCAGGAAGGTCGATGGTGCTAGTTTTTTTGCCGGTGGTGGTGATGAGGGAGTGTTTCATGAGTTTTGGTGATAGTTTTTGGTCGATAGGGATTAGTTAATTATGATTGGTTGGTTTTGGTTGTTGATTCTTCTTTGGATGCTGATTTTCCTTGGACTTCTGGTTTGACTTCCTCTGGTGTCTCGTTTGAGGCGGTGACTTCTTGAGCTGTTGACGGGGTAGCTTGGTCTGAGGTCTTGGGGGAAGCGTCTTTGGTTGCTTCAAAAAGGCCGGCAAATTTCCCCTGGCCGGTTTTGGTGAGGGTTAAAAGAGCGCCTCTGGAGCCGGGGACGGTGCCCTGGAGCCAGATCTGGTCGCCGTCGACCTTGACGACGGTGAGGTTCTCGATGGTGAAGCGTTGATTGCCCATACGACCGGCCATTCTTTTGCCTTTGAACACGCGGCCTGGAGTAGTGCCTTGGCCGATAGAACCGGGGGCGCGTTGGCGGTCTGATTGGCCGTGGGTCTTGGGGCCGCCGGAGAAGCCGTGGCGTTTGACGGTGCCGGCAAAACCGCGGCCTTTAGAAGTGCCGGTGGCCTTGATGAGGTCACCGACTTTGATAATTTCTCCCGGGTTTAGGGTGGAGCCGACTTGGAGATCGGGTAATTCGGCCAGTCTGATCTCCCTAAAATAGGCAAGAGAAGCGGTGGTGCCGGCTTTTTTGAGTTTCCCAGCTTCAGGCTTGGCCAGGTACTTTTTGGCGCCAAAAGCCGTTTGAACGGCGTTGTAGCCGTCTTTTTCGACGGTTTTGACCTGGGTGATGGTCGGGGCATAGAGGCGGGCGATAGTGACCGGCAGGCGCCGGCCGGCCCGATCCCAGGTTTGGGTCATGTTGAGTTTGGTAGCAAAGATAGTATTGATCATTTTTTGACAAAAAAAGCGACCGAAACGGCCGCTTGAATCCGTTTATTTTCTTTTGGGCAGTTATGCAGCGCGAGTAAGCAAGAGGTCTCCTTATGGTGGCCAGGCCAACCTGAGCCAAATTCACGTCTTACATTTTGATCTCGATGCCGACTCCGGCTGGGAGTTCCAAGTGCATGAGGGCGTCGATGGTCTTGCCGGTCGGCTCTTTGATGTCGATCAAGCGTTTGTGGGTTAAGATCTGAAAGTGCTCCTGGGAGTCTTTGTCGGTGTGGGGTGAGGAGATGACGGAAAAGAGTTTCCTGTGAGTGGGTAGGGGCACGGGGCCGACGACTTGGGCACCGGTTCCAAGAGCGGTCTCGAGGATCTTTTTGGCTGCTTCATCGATGACCCGATGGTCAAAACTCTTGAGCCTGACGCGAATTCTGGCTGAAGCCGGCATAGTATTTTAATGTCCGATTAATTGGTGTTTTGAGTAAGTTAGTCCTGACTCTCGGGGGGTCGGGGCTAACTTCTGGATGTATTTGACTTATTTAACGATCTTGGTGATGACGCCGGCGCCAACGGTGCGGCCACCTTCGCGGATGGCAAAGCGAAGGCCTTCCTCGATAGCGACGGGGACGATCAACTTGGCGCTCATCTTGGCCGAGTCGCCGGGCATAACCATTTCGACGCCTTCGGGGAGTTTGACCTCGCCGGTGACGTCGGTGGTTCTGATGTAAAACTGAGGCCGGTAACCAGTAAAGAAGGGCGTGTGACGGCCACCTTCTTCTTTGGTCAAGATGTAGACTTCGGCCTCAAACTCGGTGTGGGGGGTGGTGGAGCCGGGTTTGGCCAAAACCTGACCGCGCTCGATATCGTCTTTTTCGATACCGCGAAGGAGGATACCGACGTTGTCGCCGGCTTGGCCTTGATCCAGAGTTTTTCTAAACATCTCGACGCCGGTGACGATTGATTTTTGTTTGTCGCGGATGCCGACGATCTCGATTTCCTCGCCGGTTTTGACGACGCCTCTTTCAATACGACCGGTGGCGACGGTGCCGCGGCCCTTGATAGAGAAGACGTCTTCGACGGGCATGAGGAAAGGCTTGTCGGTGGCGCGCTCGGGAATGGGAATGTACTCGTCGACTTTGTTCATCAGTTCCATGATGCCTTCTTCGGCTTTGGCGTCGCCTTCGAGGGCCTTGAGGGCGGAGACGCGGACAATGGGAACCTCGTCACCCGGATACTCGTACTTGGTCAAGAGCTCACGGATTTCGAGTTCGACTAGATCCAAAAGTTCTTGATCGTCGACGGCGTCGACTTTGTTCAAGGCGACGACGAGTTTGGGGACGCCAACCTGTTTGGCCAAGAGAATGTGCTCGCGGGTTTGGGGCATGGGGCCATCGGTGGCGGCGACGACTAAGATGGCACCGTCCATTTGGGCGGCACCGGTGATCATGTTCTTGATGTAGTCGGCGTGGCCTGGAGCGTCGATGTGGGCGTAGTGCCTTTTTTCGGTCTCGTACTCCATGTGGGAGACGTTAATGGTAACGCCTCTTTCTCTCTCTTCTGGGGCGTTGTCGATGTCTTCATATTTGAAGGCTTTGGCTAGGCCTTTTTTGGAGAGGACGGTAGTGATGGCGGCGGTGAGGGTGGTTTTGCCGTGGTCGACGTGGCCGATGGTGCCGATGTTGACGTGGGGTTTAGTGCGTTGGTATGTCTTGCTGTCTGACATAATGCTCCTTGTTTAGTTTTTCAGGTTGATACCTTGTAATAATTGGAATATGTTTAGGCTTGTTGGTGGGTACTGTCGATAATGCCTTGAGCAATGTTGGTGGGGACTTCTTCGTAGTGCGAGGCCTCCATATAATAACTTGCTCGACCCTGGGTCATGCTCCGGAGTATTGTAGCATATTTACCCATTTCCGCCAAGGGGACGAGGGCATTAACGATGCGGGCTTTGCCGCGGGTTTTGGTTTCTTGGATTTGGGCCCGTTTGCTGGAAAGATCGCCGATGACGTCGCCCATAAACTCTTCGGGAGTGGTGACCTCGACCTTCATGATTGGTTCGATCAAGATGGGGTTGGCCCGCTTGACGGCGTCTTGGAGAGCGATGGAGCCGGCAATTTTGAAGGCCATTTCGGAGGAGTCAACCTCGTGGAAGGAGCCGTCATAAACGGTTACCTCGAGGTCTACGAGCGGATAACCGGCGAGAATGCCGTTTTCGGTGGCTTCTTTGACGCCTTTGCCGATGGCGGGAATAAACTCGGCGGGGATATTGCCGCCTCTGACTTCATTTTTGAATTCAAAACCGGTGCCGCGGTCTTTGGGGGCAATGCGGATGAGGCAGTGGCCGTATTGGCCGCGACCGCCAGTTTGTCTGATGTATTTACCTTCGCCTTGGGCGTTACTTTTGATGGTTTCGCGGTAGGCAACCTGGGGCTGCCCCACGTTGGCGTCAACTTTGAACTCGCGTTTCATGCGGTCGACGAGGATTTCGAGCTGGAGCTCGCCGACGCCGGCAATGATGGTCTGGCCGGTTTCGTGGTCGACGTGGACACGGAAAGTGGGGTCTTCCTCGGATAATTTGTTAAGGGCAAGGCCCATTTTTTCCTGATCAGATTTGGTTTTGGGTTCGATGGCCAAAGAAATGACTGGCTCGGCAAAGCTGATACCTTCGTAAACGAGGGGTGAGGCTTCGTTGGTCAAGGTGTCACCGGTGGTAGTCTGCTTGAGACCGACGATGGCGACGATCTCGCCAGCTTCGGCCGATTTGATCTCTTCGCGGGTATTGGCGTGCATCAAGAGGAGGCGGCCGACGCGTTCTTTTTCGTCCTTGGTGGCGTTGTAGACGTAAGAGCCCGAGTCGAGACGACCGGAGTAGATACGGCAATAAGTGAGTTTGCCGACGTGGGGGTCGGTTTGAATTTTGAAGGCAAGGGCGGAAAATTTTTCATCGGGAGTGAGGCGGCGCGCTTCTTCCTTGTCGGTACTGGGATTGATGCCTTTGATGTGGTCGATGTCCGTGGGAGAGGGCAAGTACTCGACGACGGCGTCGAGCAAGGGCTGGACGCCTTTGTTCTTGAGGGAGGAGCCGCAAAAAATGGGGACGAGCTGGTAGGCGATGGTGGCTTTTCTAAGGGAGGCTTTGAGGTTGTCAACCGGAAGATCATCGCCGTTTAAATAGCGCTCGAGGAGGGCATCGTCGGTCTCGGCAATTTGCTCGACCAACTTCTGGCGATACTCTTCGGCCTGGTCTTTGACGTCGGTGGGGATGTCGGTGGTTTGGTAGCTAGCGCCGGTGTCGTCGCCTTCCCAAATGATAGCTTTTCGATCCAGAAGAAGGACGATGCCGCGGAATGAGGATTCAACACCAAGGGGTAGGGCCATAATGGCGGGAGTGACGCCAAATTTTTGGCGGATGTCTTCGACGGTGGCGAAAAAGTCGGCCCCCAACTTGTCCATTTTGTTGACAAAACAAATGCGGGGAACGTGGTATTTGTCGGCTTGGCGCCAGACGGTTTCGGACTGGGATTGGACGCCTTCTTCCGCGTCAAGAACGGTGATGCCACCATCGAGAACGCGCAAGGAGCGCTCGACTTCGGCGGTGAAGTCAATGTGGCCCGGGGTGTCGATGATGTTGAAGCGGAAGGGCTCGTGGGGCATGTGGGTATCAAGCACCGGAGTCCAAAAAGTGGTGGTGGCGGCCGAAACGATAGTAATGCCACGTTCTTTTTCCTGCTCCATCCAGTCCATTTGGGTATCACCTTCGTGAACCTCGCCGATTTTGTAGGTCTTGCCGGTGTAGTAGAGGATGCGCTCGGTAGTCGTGGTCTTACCGGCGTCGATATGGGCGATGATGCCGATGTTTCTGATGTGGTCAAGGGGAACGGCGCGGTTGGCGGTAGATTTGGGGTCGGGCATGTTAGTACAAGATTAAAAGTTTAAAGTTAAAAATTAAAAATAAGGACGTGTTGAGACAAAAAGGGCTTAACCGGAAGTTAAGCCTGGTGAGTTAATAAGATTACCATCTAAAGTGGGCAAAGGCTTTGTTGGCGTCGGCCATCTTGTGGGAAGTGGTTTTTTTGTGGATGGCGCCGCCTTCGCCCCCGAGGGTGTCTTTGATCTCGGCGACGAGTTTGGCGGAGAAAGTGTGATAG
>CAYMQI010000002.1:39195-57116 GCA_964392715.1 uncultured Pseudomonadales bacterium
GCCGGCTTCGCCCACCAACCAGCGAATGGCCAAGGATGAAGCGCGACGGGTTTTGACGGGCATGGGTACCTGGTAGGCGGCGCCGCCAACGCGACGGGACCTAACTTCCATTTGGGGAGTGATCGCGGCCAGGGCAGAGTCGAGGATTTCTAGCGGGTCGAGTTTCAAATCTTTTTGGAGGATGTCGAGGGCTTGGTAGACGTGGGCGCGAGCGATGGATTTTTTGCCGGAAACCATGACGCGGTTGATGAGCCGGGCAACGGTGCGGCTTTGGTACTTAGGATCGGGTTCGATTTGTCTTGGTTTGGTTGATTTGGAACGGGCCATAAGAGTTTAGAGTTTAGTAATTAGCGGGTTTACTCGGCGGCGGGGGCGTTAGGGTCGGCTTTGGCAGCCTTGCTGCCGGCTTTGGTAGCGCCGTATTTGCTTCTGCTAGTCTTGCGGCCGTCGACGCCGCCGGCGTCAAATTTGCCGCGGATGATGTGGTACTTGACACCAGGGAGGTCTTTGACGCGGCCGCCTCGGACGAGGACGATGGAGTGTTCGGCCAAGTTGTGGCCTTCGCCGGGAATATAGGCGGTGACCTCTTGGCGGTTACTTAATCTGACCCTGGCCACTTTACGCAAAGCGGAGTTGGGCTTTTTGGGGGTCATGGTTTTGACCAGGATACAAACGCCGCGTTTTTGGGGGTTGATGGTGGCGGTAATTTCTCTGGTTTTAGAGTTGTAGGAACGTCTCAAGGCAGCGGCTTTGATTTTGCGGGGCATCCTGCGGCGGCCTTTTCTGACGAGTTGGTTGATGGTGGGCATAGTAAAAAATTTAAAAATCAAATGTCAAAATGACAATTGAAAATGAACAATTTTAAAAATTTAAATTTTGTTAGTGACTAATGCTGATTTGGCAAAAAAACCAGCGGCGCAGCGCTGGTAATCGCAATCTGCCGATAAATGCTGGCTTTATGGTTTTGCCTTGTGCATCATAAGTATTTTAACATGACTCCGGACAGGTTTAAAGATCCGGCGATTTAGGTAGCGATGGCGGCTCTTTCGGGGCTGGTGGGGATGAGGCGACCGATGATGACGTTTTCTTTAAGACCCATTAAGTGGTCCTCGCGACCTTCGACGGCGGCGCTGGTCAAGACGTTGGTGGTGTGCTGGAAGGAAGCGGCCGAGAGCCAGCTGCTAGTAAAGAGGCTGCTGGCGGTAATGCCCAGGACGATAACCTGAGCGGTGGCGGGTTCGCCGCCTTCGGCCAAAACGTGGCTGTTTTCTTCTTCAAAGAGCGCTTTTTCGACGACCTCACCGGGCAAGAGCGCGGTGTCGCCGGTGGTTTCGATCTTGACTTTGTCGCTCATTTTGCGGGCGATGACCTCGAAATGGCGGTCGTTGATGGGGATGCCCTGAGATTCGTAAACCGCCTGGATGGCGTTGATCAAGTACTCCTGCGAGCCTCTTAAGCCTTTGACTTCGAGGACTTGTTTGATATCGAGAGGGCCGGCGCTTAATTCCCGACCGACGTCAACCAGATCGCCGGCTTGGACTTTGAGGACGCTGGTTAAGGGGAGGTGGTAAGTCTTCTCTTCGACGGGTTTGGTGGTGGTTTTGACGGTGACCAAGTAGCTTTGGTCGGTCTCTTCGATCTTGATCTTGCCGGCGATTTCGGCGATGGGGCTTGGATATTTCGGGGTTCTGGCCTCAAAGAGCTCTTCGACGCGGGGCAAGCCTTGGGTCACGTCCAGTCCGACGATACCGCCGGCGTGCTTGACGCGCATGGTGAGCTGAGTGCCGGGTTCACCGATACTTTGGGCGGCGATGACGCCCACCGGGGTACCCAGTTCAACTGGCTGTTTGGTGGAGAAGTCCCAGCCGTAGCATTTGGCACACAGGCCATAGCGGGCTTCGCAGGTTAAGGGCGAATAGACGGCAACTTCTTTGACTCCTGCCTCGACGATGGCGGCGGCATCTTCGTCGCCGATTAGGGCGCCCTTTTTGACCAGGACGGTCTTGGTTTGGGGATTGATGATGCGGGCGGCGGTGTGGCGGCCCAAGATGCGGTTGCCAAAAGCTTTGGCTCGGTCGGTGCCGGGGGTGATGGTGAGGAATTCTTGGGTACCGCAGTCTGCTTCCCTGATGATGGCGTCGTGGGAGACGTCAACCAAACGGCGGGTCAAGTAACCGGCGTCGGCGGTTTTTAAGGCCGAGTCGGTTAAGCCTTTACGAGAACCCCTGGTGGAGGTGACGTACTCAAAAATGGAGAGGCCTTCTCTAAAGTTGCTCTTGGTGGGTAGCTCGACGATTTTGCCTAGAGGATCGACCACCAAGCCGCGCATGGCAGCCAATTGTTTGACCTGGTCTTTGGAAGCGCGGGTACCACCAGATTCGATGATAACCTTGACGGCGTTTTTCTGATCGAAGTTTTCCCAAGTTTTGTCGGCGATGGCGTCGGTGGTTTCGATCCAAACATCGTTGGTTAAGCGGCGTTTTTCTTCGACGGTGATCAAGCCTTGGCTGTAGTTGTCTTCAATGCCTTCGGCCTTTTTGTTGGCGGCGATGATCAATTCCTGTTTGCCGGCGATCATGGTGCAGTCGGAAACGGCGACGGAAAGGCCGGAGATGGTGGCCGATTCGAAACCGATGGTTTTGATGGCGTCGATTAAGTCAGTGACCTCGGATTTGGTGACGGTCTTGATCGCCTGGCTGATGATGGATTTGATGGCGCCGGCGGTGACGGGCTGGTTTAAGTAGCGCATGGGCTCGGGGAGGAGTTCGTTGAAGCGGAGGCGACCGACGGTGGTGGCGATGGGCAAGGCGCCGGCGGATAGTCTGACCTTGATCTCTTGCCTTAAGCCGATGTGGCCGGCTTGCCAGGCATAGATGGCCTCCTCGGGTGAAGCAAAAGGCGTAGAGTAAGGCGTGGAGTCGGGGTCAGTGGTGGTTAAGTAGTAACAGCCAAGAGCCATGTCTTTGTTGGGGACGGTAATGGGAGAACCGTCGGCGGGTTTTAAGAGATTGTGTTCGGGCATCATCAGGTTGATGGCTTCGGTTTTGGCGGTTTCAGACAGGGGAACGTGGACGGCCATTTGGTCACCGTCGAAGTCGGCGTTGTAACCGGAACAGACGCAAGGGTGGATGCGGATGGCGCTGCCTTCGATGAGGATGGGGTAGAAAGCCTGAATACCGAGTTTGTGGAGGGTGGGGGCGCGGTTTAAGAGCACGGGGTGGTCGGCGATAATGCGCTCGAGAATGTCAAAAACCTCGGGGCTTTTTCTTTCTATGGCGTGTTTGGCGGACTTAACGTTGGGGGCCAGACCGTCTTTGATGAGCTCTCTTAAAACGTAGGGCTTGAAAAGCTCAAGAGCCATGTCTTTGGGAATACCGCATTGATTAAGCTTGAGTTCTGGGCCGACGACGATGACGGAACGGCCGGAGTAATCGACGCGTTTACCCAATAAATTCTGGCGGAAGCGACCCTGTTTGCCCCGGAGCATGTCGGAGAGAGAGCGTAAAGGCTTTCGGTTGGTGCGGGTGCGGGTGGAGCGGGACTGGGAAGCGTCGATGAGAGAATCGACGGCTTCTTGGAGCATGCGCTTTTCATTCCTTAAGATGATTTCGGGGGCTCCAAGCTCGACCAAGTGTTTTAAGCGATTGTTTCTGTTGATGACGCGGCGGTAGAGGTCGTTTAGGTCGGAGGTGGCAAAACGGCCGCCTGAGAGTTGGACCATGGGGCGAAGGTCGGGAGGGATGACGGGGAGGTTTCTGATGATCATCCAGACAGGGTTGATGCCGTCTTTGCGCAAACCTTCGGCGACCCTTAATCTTTTGGTGATCTTGGTGCGTTTTTGGCCGGTGGCGGTTTCCAGAGTCTGCCTTAAACTGGCGATTAACTTTTCGAGGTCAATGCCGTTAATGAGCTCAAGGACGGCTTCGGCGCCCATGCCAACCCTGAAAAAATCGGTAGCGGCGTATTCGGCCAACTTGAGGTACTCGTCTTCGGAAAGGAGCGATTTTTTCTTGAGTTTTTTGACCATGTCGGAGACGGTTTTGAAAACGGCCTCGGCGTTGTCAAGTTCTGAGTTTAAGCTGTCTTTGGCGGCGACGATTTGCTGTTTGATTTTGACTTTGTGTTCTTCGGACTTTAAGACTTTTTGGTCTTCGTTCTTGACGGCTTTCTTGATCTCCAAGAGGCGGGTTTTGCCTTCTTCCTTGATTTCTTCGATTTTTGCCTTGGCAACTTCGGTGAGTTCGGCCTTTTTGGCTTCCAGGGATTGGTTGATGGTGTCGAGGGCGGTGTGGCGCTTGTCCTCGTCGACTTGCAAAACGACGTATTGGGAGAAGTAGATGATGTTACTTAAATTCCGGGGAGAGATGTTTAAAAGCAGCGATAGTTTGGAGGGGGCGCCTTTGAAAAACCAGACGTGGGCCACGGGAGAAGCCAGGCCAATGTGGCCCATTCTTTCGCGACGGACGCGCGACTGGGTGACTTCGACGCCGCATTTGTCACAGATGATACCGCGGTAGCGAATGCGCTTGTATTTGCCGCAGTAACACTCCCAGTCTTTGACCGGGCCGAAGATGCGCTCACAGAAAAGTCCGGATTTTTCCGGTTTAAGAGTGCGGTAGTTGATGGTTTCCGGTTTGGTGACCTCGCCGTAGGACCAAGACTTGATCGAGTCGGGGGAGGCTAACTGAATTTTGAGACCGGAGAAATCGACGATGCTCTTCATGGTATGACTCAAATTAACTCGAATAATAAGGAAAAATTATTTAAATTACTCTAATGATTCGAATGTTTTTAATATTTAATGAGTAGTGTTTATTGGCCGACGACTTCGGATTCTAGCTGTTGGGAACCATCGGGAGCCGGGTCGGCTTCCTGGTCTTCGGTTGGTTCGTCGGGGGTGACGGGGTCGTCGGTGGGGGGGGCGGACGTGTTGTCCTCATCGACGGTCTCAACAACGTCTTCGACGATCACCTGAGTGGGGATGATATCAAGAGACAGACTATTTAACTCTTTGACTAAGACTTTGAAAGACTCGGGAATGTTGCTGCCGGGGATGGGAGAATCTTTGACGATGGCTTCGAAGGCTTTGGCGCGGCCGACGACGTCGTCGCTTTTGATGGTGAGCATTTCCTGGAGAGTGTGGGCGGCTTTGTGGGCTTCCAGAACCCAGACTTCCATTTCACCCAACCTTTGGCCGCCCATTTGGGCTTTACCGCCCAAGGGCTGTTGAGTAACCAGGGAGTAGGGGCCGGTGGAGCGGGCGTGGATTTTGTCCTCGACCATATGGCTTAGTTTGAGGATGTAACCGATGCCGACGACTGATTGCTCGTTGTAGGCTTCACCGGTCCGGCCGTCGTAGAGGGTGGTTTTGCCGGAAGTGGGGAGGCCGGCTTTTTTGAGCTGTGATTCAATTAAGGATTCGTCGATTTCCTCAAAAACCGGGAGGGCGACTTTGTAACCTAGTTTGCTGGCAGCCCAACCAAGGTGGGCTTCCAGGAGCTGCCCGAGGTTCATACGAGCCAAGACCGAGAGGGGGGAGATAATGATGTCAACCGGAGTGCCGTCTGCCAGGTAGGGCATGTCGGAGTTGGGGACGATCTTACTGATGACGCCTTTGTTGCCGTGGCGACCGGCGAGTTTGTCGCCGACGGTGATTTTTCTGATTTGGGCAACGCGGACGATGACTTTTTTGATGACGCCGGGGTCGAGCTCGTCGCCGCCGTCCCTGGATAAAACTTTGACGTCGATGACGGTACCGGATTGGCCGTGGGGCATTCTTAAAGAAGTATCGCGGACTTCGCGGGCTTTTTCGCCAAAGATGGCCCGGAGGAGCCTTTCCTCTGGGGTAAGCTCGGTTTCACCTTTGGGGGCGATCTTGCCGACCAAGATGTCGTTGCTGCCCACCTCGGAGCCGATGGCGACGATGCCGTCCTCGGCGAGGTTGGCCAAATCGGCCTCGCCGACGTTGGGAATGTCGCGGGTTAACTCTTCGGGGCCTAACTTGGTGTCCATAACCAGGGCTTCGTGTTCGTTGACGTGGATGGAGGTTAAGAGATCTTCGTGGACCAGGCGGTCGGAGATAACGATGGCGTCTTCGTAACCCAGACCATCAAAAGAGGTGTAGGCGATAACTAAGTTTTGGCCGAGGGCCAACTCGCCGGCGTCGGAGGCGGGGCCGTCGATGATCAAGTCGTCGGAGGTGACTTTGGCGCCCATTTGAACAACGGGGAGCTGGGAGTAACAAGTGCTTTGGGCAGTTCGAGTGAATTTCTCGAGGGTGTAGGTTTCTTCGTCACCCTTGACGCTGACATACTCGCGGTCATCGGCGGGGGCTGTCTTAAGTTTTTTGAGTTCTGATTTATCGAGTTTGATGGTGACGCGGTTGGCGTCGACGAAGATGACTTTGCCAGAGTGGCGGGCAAAAACGGCCCGTTGCATGGCCTTGACGACGACTTCTTCCATACCGGTGCCGATGATGGGGGATGCGGGTTTGATCAGGGGCACGGCTTGGCACTGCATGTGGGTGCCCATGAGAGCACGGTTGGCTTCGTCGTGGCTGATAAAGGGAATCAGGGAAGCAGAGGTACCGACGACTTGGCGGCTGACAACGTCGATGTATTCGACTTGGTCAACGGGGGCTTCCAAAAATTCGCTGTTGTAGCGGACGGGTACCCATTCTTGCCTGATGTAGCCGTGTTTGTCGATGTCGATTTCGGCGTGGGTGACATAGTGGTCTTCCTCTTCGTCGGCGGAGATATAGACGATCTCGTCGGTGACCTGCATCAAGGTTTTACCACCCCGTTTGACAGCTTTGACTTTTCGGTAAGGGGCTTCGAGAAAACCGTGTTCATTGATCCTGGTGTAGAGGGCCATGTAGGTAACTAAACCAATGTTGGGGCCTTCCGGAGAACGGACGGGGCAGATGCGGGAGTATTGAGAAGCGTTGATGTCGCGCATGCTAAAGGAAGCCCGCTCGCGGGTGACGCCGCCGGTACCCATGACGGACAAGCGGCGGAGGTTGTCGATTTCGGAGAGGGGGTTGGTTTGATCCAAGATGGTGGAGAGGCGGTTCCTTCTGAAGAATTCGCTGATGGTGGCGATGACGGGGCGGGCGTTGACCAAGGTGCTTGGGGTAATGGCTTCGTCGGTCTTGGTCAGGGACATTTTTTCGCGGATGGAGCGCTCGAGACGGAGCATGCCAACGCGAAAAGCCGAGCCGGCGACGAGTTCGCCGACGCAGCGGACGCGGCGGTTACTTAAGTGGTCGATATCGTCGATCTTGACGCCGGACTGACCATTTTGGAGGCGGATTAAGTATTTGAGGGTGGCGACGATGTCATCACCGGTCAAGACATGGTGGTCTTGGCCTGAGGAAATGTTTAAGCCGAGTTTGCGGTTTAGCTTGTAGCGGCCGACGGCGTCCAAGTCATAGCGGCGTTCATCGAAAAACATTTGATTGAGGAGCTCGATGGCGTTGTCCATGACCGCGGGTTCGCCTGGGCGCATCTTTTGGTAGAGTTCGATCAAGGCCTCTTCGCGACTTTTGGTGGAGTCTTTGGCGATGGTGGCGGGAATAAAGGATTGGTTTTGATTATTGTCGACGGCGGCAAAGGCTTCGATTATCTGGTCGTCACTGCTGTAGCCGATGGCCCGCAGCAGAACGGTAGCGGGAATTTTTCGGTGGCGGTCGATCTTGATGTAGATGATGTTATTTTTGGTGATGAGGGCTTCGAGCCAGGAGCCGCGCATGGGGCGCAACTCTGCTTTGTGGAGCAGACGGCCGGTGGCTTCGTCGGTTTCTGCGGAAAAGAAAACGCCCGGCGAGCGGACGAGTTGGTTGACGACGGCGCGTTCAATACCGTTGATAATAAAGGTGCCGGTGGGGGTCATTTTGGGGATGTCGCCCAAAAAGATTTCCTGGGTGGTGATTTCACCGGTTTGTTTGTTGGTCAAGGTGGCTTTGACTTTGAGGGGCATTTCGTAAGTCAAGCCCTTTTCTTTGCAGGTTCTTGGAGTGAGTTTGGGGGAGAGGAAAGCGTAATCGGAAAATTCGAGAGTCCAGTTCTTGCCGGTGAAGTCTTCGATGGGGCCCAGTTCGCGGAAAGTATTTTTGATGCCTTGTTGCAAAAACCAATTGTAGGAGTTGGTTTGGACAGCGATGAGATCAAGCTCGGGCAATTTGATGTTGGTCTTGCCCCAATAAAGGCGTTTAGGCTTGGACATGAAGAGTCTTTCGAAAAGTTAAATGTAGGGCGGGTGGGGGACGACAAAAAGGGGGCAGCGAGTGCCCTTTCAGTAGATTCTAGTCTGGAATTAGTGTGTGAATACCTGGTGCAATTTGCCTCTATATGTCGCCCAAAAACAAAAAAGAGTGCGTACTAGGTACGCCTAAGACTTTAGTTAGACTGGTAGGAGTGTATCAGGTGGAGGGAATTATGTCAAGAGTGAGTTGACAATGATTTACATGCTCTGAAAAGAATCGCTGGGCTATGATTTATCTGGGGTTAGGATGACTGCGCGAGCATTGATATAAGTATCTCCGGATACATATTGGTACGATTCAATGCATTCTGGTTTTAATCTCTCTAGTACCTGGTAAATTTTCTTCACATTGGAGGTTCCAAGCCCGTGGATGTTGAGTTGTTTTATTCCATACTGCACACTTATCTTCATTCGGTTTATTACGGCCTGTTTCGCTTGTTCTGGAGTCATACTTGAATTAATGAATACGGCATGTGGGCTCTGTGTCACAATAATTTCATACTCCGCCTTGAATTGCTCAGGGTTAAATCCGGCTTGAGAAGCCATTTCTTCATACAAGGGTTTTATTTGTGAATGAAAATATCCAGCACTATATAGATTAGATATATTATTTCCTCTACTGCCAAAGCGGTGGATAATGCCTGATTTCAATTCTTCGATGCTTTGGCCTTCTTCGCGAATTTGTTTTAGGTAGATTGAAGCTCGCAATGCTTGTAAGTCGGCACTGGATATTTTATCTTTGAAAAAGTCTAGGAATGTTTTGTTTTCCTTCAGTTTTTCAATTTGCCGATGCTTTTCTATGATCTTACTGGCGTCCTCCCGAATTAGAGGCACACCTTTTTCAGTAAGAGATTCTTTTGTCCAATCCTTTAAGAATGCTTTTTCGGCTTGGTTAAGCTGGAAAACGTTGATCGTTACGGGGGCATTAAAATTGTTTGCATTCTTGACAACTTTTTGTTTTATTTTGTTGTCGCTAAACAAACTTATTTTTTTGAGCTTGGAAAAATCTAGCTTAAAAATTGAAGAGATTTTGTCAACTATTGCAACCATGTTCAATCTTCTGCCAGTTTGTCGGAAAGTTCGATCAATGAAATCAGGTCTGATTTAACAAAAATTTCAGAACCCTTGATTATTGCTCCCAGTTCATTTGCTTTTATGGGTTCTCCATTCGAAGCCAGAACTTTTTGTTTGGGATTGGCTTTTTCAACGATGTAGCCTTCTACATCAACCTTTTTGCTCATAGAGTCAAGGATGAAACTGTGAGCAGAGATGTCATAGGAAATTTGTTTGATCATACTGGGAAGAATTTTTGTATGAGAGAGATCTTTTGCCTCTCACTTGAGTATATATTAACACATAAATTGCCAGCAAGGGTGTTTAACTGCTTAAACACTCTTTAGCGCAAGTAGCGGTTGACGTTTACAATGTGCTCTTCTGACGTAACCGCGTAGTGCATGTTGCCATCCAGGTCGGTGATGTAGTACCAATAGTCAGAGGAGGTCGGATTGGCGGCGGCTTTGATGGAGTCGAGGGAGGGGTTGCAGATGGGGGCCGGAGGTAAACCTTGATGTTTGTAGGTATTGTAGGGAGAGTTCAACTCCTTGTCGGCGGCCAAAGGTTCGGCCCACCAGTCTTTCTCCTTGGCGTTGTAACCTTTGGCGTACTGGAGGGTGGCGTCGGCCTGGAGGGGCCAGCCGTTGTCGAGGCGTTTCCAAAGAATGCCAGCGACGATGGGGCGAGGCGAGCCGCGGGCTTCGCGCTCGACAATTGAGGCCATGATGATAGTGTCCTCTAGAGAACGGCCGGATGAGGTGATTTGGGAGCCAAGACTATTGATTTGCAGGTTGAAAGTGTCGGTTAAGATCTCGATCACCTGCGGGGCGGCGGCGTCCTTGGGGATGAGATACGTTTCGGGGAAGAGGTAGCCCTCTTTGCTGGTGGTGAGACTTAAGAATTCCTGTTTGCTGAAAGGGCCGCTTGAACCTAAAGCTTTTTCGAGGGCCTCGGCCGTTTCTTCGCGGCGCCAACCTTCGATGAGGGTGACCCAGACGTCGATGGAACCGCGGGTTAAGCTTTGGGCGATCTGTTTGGTGGACAGGCTTGGGTTTAACCTGAAGTCACCGGCTTGGATTTTGTTGCCCAGGCCCTCCAATTTAACAATGATTTTGAAGGCAGTGGACGATTTGATCAAACCTTGTTGAGCCAGACGTTTGCCGATGCTGGTCGTAGATTCGCCCTTGCTCACGACAAAGACTTGTTCGGCGGTGTTGCTCTGATCTATGGGGGCGGTATAGAAGAAAAAGGCGGTGACAGCGGCGACAACACAAATGGCAACAACAAGAAGTGGGACAATTAAACTTAGGAATAAAAATCTGGCGTGGACGTTGCGGGACATGGGTTTTAAGAGAGAATCAGAATAATTACAACTGTTGTTTTGGCGCAAAATCTAGATAGTCTTGGAGGATGAGGGCGGCGGCGAAGTGGTGGTCGGGACCAGTGCGTTTTTTCTTTTTGGCGGTTTTGAGGTGTTGACTAGCCTGTTGGGAAGTAAGGGTTTCGTCGTGGAGGGTGATGGGGAGGTGAGTCAACTCCTCGAGTGAAGCGGCAAATTTTTTGACCGACTCCCCTACCTTACCCTCCGGTAGGCCGATGATAATGTGGTCGATGTGGTGATTGTCGATGATGCCGGGAAGAAGTTGGGCGGCTTGTGAAGTCGAGATGGTGAGCAGGGGTTCGGCCAAAGGGGTGGAAGCGATGGCCAGGCCGAGGTGTTTGTCGCCGTAATCTAAGCACAAGTAATTCATGGGGGTAGTATAGCAAAGGGGTAATAGAAATCAGTGGCTAGTGGCTAGCGGCTAGCGCTTAGTTGGGAGTGAGACAATCATTCGATATCCTGGAGCTCGGCGATGATCACGCCTCGACGAAGATAGGTGCCTTCGGGGACGCAAGTGATGAGTTTTAATTCGCGGCGATCGTGACGCTGTTGGAGAATAAAGACGTCTTCTGGGTTGACGATGACTTTTTCGGAGACGGTGTAGCGGTAGCGGATACCGTCGTAGTCAACAAAAATCTCGTCGCCTTCCGTGAGGGTCATGATGGTACTGAAGATGGAGATGTAACGGCGGGGATTGGTGATGGCAGGATTGTAAAACTGCCGGAGGATCGAGTGGCCAAAAATGACGGAGGAGCCGGGCTGTCCAGGATTGGCGGTACCGGGAAACTGGATGAGGTGTTTGGAGAGGTCGGTGCCGTTAATTTCGACGAGGGCGTCAAAAACGTCGACCTTGGGAATATCGATGGTGTAGTTGGTGATCTTGGAGGGCGAAGGGGCAGTGAAGTCGGCGCTGGGAAACCAATTTTGGGCGTTGGTATAGTCCGGTTCTTTGCCGGTAATAGTTTGGATGGTGGAGTCGGTGGTGGGGGCAGAGTTGGCAGTGGGGGAGGTAAAGAAGGCGGTTTGGGTTTCGTCGATTGGGGAGATGAGGGTTTGCCTGGTGAGGTTGGGGGAGAGGAAAAAATTATATTGAATGATGGGCCAGGCAACGTTGGCCACGAGAAGGCTACCGATGGTGACCAGGATGGTGGGCATAAGGCGGGCGAGTTGGCGGGGCAACCGCGGGAAGCGGCGGGAGGAAACGGCTGATTTTTTGTACATGTAGAGCATGGGCAGGAATTTTTTGCTATGCAAAAAATTAAATTACAAATTCAAATAATTAAGTTCCAAATGTTTTAAACATTGGTATTTCGAATTTTGAAATTGTTTGATATTTGGTATTTGTGATTTGGTGCTTACTGGGTAGTCTCGATATTGACAGTAATATGGGAGAGGATGTGGGGAAAAGTTTTGATGAGAACGGGGATAAATTCGGGGGTGATCTTGATCTCGACCCGTTGGAAGTTGGGGAGGCCGTCAAAGTAGCTTTGGGTGGAGGTGGGAAAGTGGCCTCTGATGGTGTTTTTGATGTCGTCTTTGTTGAGGGAGGGGACGACTTTGGCGTGGGAGGTACCGGTGATGGTCAGCGCTGCGGTGTCGGGATCTGGGTCTGATTGGCTAACGTCGAGAGTGATGCCGGTTGGATCGATGTGAAAGTTGTCAGCCAGGTCGCCTTTGATCTTTTTTTCGATCAATAAAGCCAAGTCTGATTTTTTGTAAGTCATAGCCTCGAGACTTAAGGAGGCGTGGGCGGTTAATGAGGTGGCTTCGGCGCCCAGGCCGGCCGAGTAATCGACTGCCAACTCTTGATCTTTGAGGTCGACCAAGGGTATGGCGCTGACGGCGTTACCCACCCCGGTTTGGTTGACTTTGGCGGCAATTTGTTGTTGAAGATCTGCCAAAAGGGCTGTTTTGAGGGCGGCCTGGTCCTCTGGGGAGACGGCAGTGATTTGGCGACTGGTGCCGCCGGTTAAATCGGAGGCGGCGCGGGCGAGGAAAGAGGTGGAGTCAAAATTGGCGACTTTAAACTGGGTGCCCGCGCCCAAGTTGTATTTGGCGCCGATGTTGACAGCAGAGATGGGGACGGTGCTGGAGGAGGGTTCTGTAGTTATGGATAGATCGGGGTTTTCTTTGGTGGAGGCGGAGGCGATGGTGACGTCTTGGTCGAGGGTGTAGACGAGGCCGTCGGGACCGGTGAGTTTGGTAGCCGAGTTGAAAGTCTTGGGGTAGTTGGTGCGGTTGTAGATGGTGGCGGTGCCGCCGGCGACGTCGCCGACCAGTTTTTCGCCGGTGACCGGGGATTCCTTCTCGCCAGCGACTTGGAAGGTTTGGACTAGGCCAGGGATGAGGCTCGTGTCAAGGGAAATCTCGGCTGATTTGGGGTCGATGGTAAAAGTAAGGTCGGTAGTGATGGTTTCTGGAGCGATAAACAAAGTCACTTCGGCTTGGGGCAGTTGCCAATAGGCGTAGACGACACCGATGGTAAGACTAAATAAGACGGTGAGGATTGCGGCGACAAAGATCAGGGGCCGGCGGCGGGAAGGAAAGCGGAGGTGGCCTAAGCTGACCCGTTTGAGAAAGTCGGGCTTGTGAACAACACTGGCAAAGGGGTTTTGGGGGAATTTGCTGTCTTTTGCGGGGGCAGTGCGGTCGTCGTCTTGGCCGATCTCGCCCAAGTCGTGGATGACAAAACCGGCGTCTTGGGTTTGGGAGGGAGCTTTGGCGGCGCGTTTGGGTAGCGCCCCTTGGTTGGTAAAACCGAATTCGCTGGCGCGGTCGGGAATGGGGTCTTTTTCTACTTTGGGAGGAGGTGAGTCGGGTTCTGATACGTCGGCTAGAGATTTGATGACTTCCACGCCGCCGGCGGCGACGGCGGCGTGGATGGTCTCGTCAAGGCCTAAGTTTTCGATCTTGGGAATATGTAGGAAAGGCAGGTGGTCTTGCCAGTCGTAGGAGATAAGAACCTGTTTTTCGGATTCCAGGTCGGTGTGGCCGTCGTAGAGGATCATGCTGGCGGGCAGAGAGTCTTTGGAACCAAAACGGGCGAGACCTTCTTCGACGTCGGCGCCCAAGTCGTCGCTTCTACCGACGGTGTGGGTACCGGCGATCTGGCCGGTCTCGACCAAGGTGACGGTGACGTCGGTCTCGGTCAAGCCCAAAAGGATGGTGGTGATGGGGCCGCCTTGTTTATCCTGGAGATAGTGGACGAGGGCTTCGACGGTAACGACGAAGCCGGCGGGTTTTAAGTCGAGCTTGTCGGTGATGTTTTTGAGGAGAACTTTTTTGGATTTGTCGATGTCGCCGCCTTTGACCCAAGATTCAGGAAGGGAGAAGATGACTTGTTTGGGTTCGGACGGGGAGCCTTCTTGGGCTTTGGTGACGGTCAGATCGACGGCGGGGAGGAGGGTTTCGACTGAGTTGGGGTTGACTTCTTCGATGCCGCCGGATTTCAAAAATTGGGGTTTACCGGAGGCGATCTGCCAAGTGGCGGCCTTGACGGTCTCGAGGCCGATTTCGATAGCCAAGAAAACGGGAGAGTTTTCTTCTGGTTTTTTGAGATTGGTGATGAGGTGGTCTAGCTCCATGTGGCAGGACGAGGGAGCCAAGCAGACTAACTTGCAAGAACCGCGTAGATTCTTCTTTTGCCGGCCCCGATCGACTCTTGTTTGGTAATTCTAACAGTCCCAATGATCCCTGTCGAGGAAACGTGGGGGCCACCGCAAAATTCTTTGGAGTAGAAGTTGTGGGGGTCGCCGATGGTATAGACGCTGACCTTGTCCGGATATTTTTCTTTGAAGAAAGCGGAGGCACCCGACTTGAGGGCTTGGTCACGATCTTCGATGGTTTTGGTGACGGGGAGATTTTTTTGGATGATGGCGTTGATTTCGGTTTCAACCTGGTTGAGCTCGCCCTGCGTTAGGGCTTGGGGGTGGGCGAAGTCAAAGCGAAGGCGCTTGGCAGTGATATTGCTCCCCTCCTGATGGACGTGGGGACCAAGAACGTTTCTCAAAGCAGCGTGGAGGAGGTGGGTGGCAGTATGGAGCTTGGTGACGGTTTCGGAGTGGTCGGCCAGGCCGCCTTTGAACATGCCGGCGGAAGCGGTGCGAGATAAGTCTTTGTGTTCTTTAAGTTCTTGATCGAATTCTTCTTTTGAAGGTATTTCTATTCCCAATTTATCAGCTTCTTCCTCAGTAAGTTCATAAGGAAATCCGTATGTCTGATAAAGATTAAATACTGATTTTGGATCCAGTATTTTTCTTTTAGTTTCTGGTTTACCTACGTCCCCTACTGTTACGTACTTTTCAAATTCTTTAAGCCCTCTAACTAGTGTTTTCCTAAATCTTGCCTCTTCGTCATTCAAAACATTTTGGATTTGTTTTAAGTTTTTGGCGACTTCCGGATATGGTTCTTTGTAGATCTGGGCGATTATGGGGGTAAGCTCGGCGGTGAAGTTATGGTCGATGCCGAGGATGTTGCCGTGGCGGACGGCGCGGCGGATAAGGCGGCGGGAAAAATAGCCTTGTTCTTTGTTGCCCGGATAAACGCCGCCCTCGGCCAACATAACGGCGGCTTTTAAATGGTCGGCGATAACGCGGAAGGAAGCGGAAAATTGTGAGTCAGAATAAGATTTACCGGAGATGGATTCGAGCTTTTGGATAATGGGGAGGAAAAGGTCGGTTTGGAAAACGTCTGGGTTACCATTGACAGCTGCTAAGAGGCGTTCCAGTCCCCCGCCAAAATCGACGTTTTTGGCTGGGAGTTCTTTAAGCGAACCATCTTGTTGTTTTTGAAACTGCATGAAGACAGAATTACCGATTTCCAAGAAGCGGCCGCAATCGCAGTTGGGGTGGCATTCTTTACCAAACTTGGGATCATGGGGCGTACCAAAATCATAGAAAACTTCTGAGTCGGGACCGCCGGGCTCACCTGGCGGCATAGCAGAGGGAACGCCGGAGCGGCTCCACCAGTTTTTTTTGTCTTCGTAAGTGAAGATGCGGCCGCCCTGCATACCAAGCTTGGCGCCATTTTCTTGGGTAATGATATCGACAGTTTTGGCTTCAATGCCTTTGGACTGGAAGAGTTCCGTCCAGATCTTGATTGATTCTTCGTCCTTTTGAATGCCTTTTTCTGGGTGGCCGGAGAAAACGGTAATGAAGAATTTGGTGGAATCCAGATCCAAGCCTTGATCTGGATCTGTCAGAAAGTCAAAAACCCAAAGAAGTTGTTCTTTTTTGAAATAATCCCCGAGCGACCAGTTACCAAGCATTTCGAAAAAAGTAGTGTGGCGGTTGTCACCGACTGCTTCGATGTCTTGGGAACGGAAGCATTTTTGGGAATCAACCAGTCTAGTTCCCTCTGGGTGAGGTTCCCCGAGAAGGTAGGGCACCAATGGCTGCATACCAGAGCTGGTAAAGAGAGTGGTGGGGTCATTGATGGGAACAAGAGGAGCGGAAGGAATAATTGTATGTCCCTTTGACTTGAAAAAATCCAAATATTTCTGGCGGAGATCGTCAGCCTTCATGCAAGGATTGTATCACACTCGAGAGAAACAGGAATCAATGAGCAGAAAACAGGAAACAATGAAGGATGGATAAGTTATCGATAAGGACTACGATTGTTTGGGGGAGGCTTTCTTTAGGGGCTTGCCGGATTTGACGAAGAGGTGTTTTTCGGCCTCTTTTTTGGCTTTTTTGGTGGCGTCACCAGCCACTTGTTTGATCTCTTCTGTGGCCTGTCTGGCTTCTTCCATGGCCTGTTGGAGGATGTCTTCGATTTGGCCGGTTTGCTTGGGATAGCTATCGCGCAGGTGATCGAAGTTGCTTCTGGCTTCATCGAGGAAATCTCGACCCCACTGCCGCCCTTTTTTGGTGCCCAGGATAAAGGCGGTGCCGGTGCCAACTAAAGCACCGACGGTCATACCCAGGACAAAACCGGGGCCATTGTGGTCTTTGGTGGGACTAGGTTTGGGCATTGGTGTCTGACGACTGGTGACGCTGCCTGGCCCAAGTGACGATGTGGTCGGCGATCTGGAGGCCGGCTTTGACGCCAGTCGTAACCGAGTTCATGTTAGAAAGAGGGTTGCTGATTTTTTGGACCAAGTTGTGGGTAGTGTCGATGGTTTGATTTAAGCGGGAGAGGGTTTTGCTAAGCTCGCGCAAAATAAAGATCACTTGGATGCCGGTAACGACCAGAAGTAAGGTGATGACGGTGATGATGACGATGAGGAAGATGGTAAAAGGATCCATAAAATTTGCAGGGCAAATTTTTAAAAGTTCAATTTTCAATTATCAATTTTCATTCAATTTTCAATGTTTAAAAATTTTCAGAATTGGATCTTGATTGAAAATTATATATTGATGATTGAAAATTATTTGAAAGTTGTTTCTTAACATTAAGGTTAGCCTGAAAGGGGTGGTGGTGTCAATTGATGTGTTAATGAGGAATGAGTAGAAAGTAAGAAATAATGAGGAAACATGGTTATTGTTGCTCAACGAGAATGTGGCGCTCGAGAGTGCGGGTTTTGCCGTCTCTTGACTGTGAGGTGACGGTGATGACTTGAGGGCCGGGGCCTAAGTTAAGGGTAGTTTTGAATTCGCCCTGGAGGTTGGTGCTGACTGGTTTTTGATTGATGGTGATCGTGGCGTCGGGGTCGGTGCTACCAATAACGTCAACAATGGCGGTGGTGGTTTGGCCTTCGGGGGGAGCGGCCAGGTCGATGGGGGGGGCTTGGTTTAGGGATAGGAGTTGTTTAACAAAATAGGCGCCCACGAGCAAAATGAGGAAGGCAGAGATAATGGCGGTGGTGGTTTTGGGGTGCCAAAGGCGCGAAGGGGTGTGGATGGGGTGGGTTAAGCCGCGGGGGACGATTTCGCCTGTCTGGCTTTGATCAAAGTCGCGGCGGAAAACCGCCTGAACGTGGTCGGGGCTCAAGTCAACCGCCTTGGCGTAGCCGCTAATAAAACCTTTGACAAAAGTGGCGGAGGGGAGGCGGGAGAAGTGGTTTTTTTCGATCGCTTCCAAGTAGTCGGGGCGGATTTTGATTTGTTCGGAGAGGTCTTTGAGACTTAAGCCTTTTTTGAGACGGGCCTGTTGTAAAATTTCACCGACGGTTTTCATATAGATAAATCAAAAAGCAAAGATCCCACCAAAAGGGCGGGCGGGCAAAAAAAAATAAACCAACCCACGACCTTACGGTCGGGGTTTTAGTTAACTTCAAACAAGGTTT
>CAYMQI010000003.1:0-19890 GCA_964392715.1 uncultured Pseudomonadales bacterium
AGTTGCCAACGGTGCCGTTGTCTTGGCTTGTGAATTTGAAGGTGGAGAGGATTTGATCAGCAAGCTCTGTATAGTTGTCAAAATCTAAAGCGAAACTGATAATAAAAATGTCTGAATCTTGTTTCAAGTAATAAGTAAAGCCTGGAGTTGAACCTTTCACTTTTATGGCTTCCGTGCCTGTTATCGAAGTTTTGGTTTCAATCCAGATAGCTTCTTGGCCTCTAATATCAACGGTATTATTTTTTTGCTGTTCTACGTATTGTTGTAGAGTAAGTTTTGTTTTGTTTTGGTAAACCTCAATTTTTAAATTTCCACTATCAGTGCTGGGATCAAACTCACGGCCACTTGTTTGGGATGGAACATAGTTTAAAAATTGGATGGGGTTTTCGTTGTTTGTAGGCTGCCATTCGGGCGGTAACTTTATCAAGAAAGAATTGTGTGTGTATTCCTTCCAATCTGCAGTTGGGTCTGGAGTGGGAGTGGCGTAGGAAGGAGTTGGGGAAGGCGTGGGAGTGGGTAAATGAATCAGGGCGGCGAGGTTTTGGGCGGTGAGGAGGTTTTTGGTGCCGGTAAGCTCTACAAAGAGAATGTAGCTGATAAGGGTACAAGTGACCAGAAAGGCGGTCAAAATGGCCAAAATTGCGACTTTATTGGGCTTTTTTTCGGGTTTTGGGGGTGGCTCCCCTGGTCGGGGTTTGATCACCTCTGGAGGAGGGTTTGGGGGGGTTGGAGGAGGTGCGGGGGCAAGGTCTTGAGGAGGAAGGGGGTGGATGGTATCCATAGGGAAAGTGTAGCAAAATCCCAGACTTAACACGGGAACGATGCAACTAGATTATTTTAGCTTGAGGTAGCGGGCTGGGTTGACGGCGCGGCCGTTGTCGTGGACCTCGAAGTGCAAGTGGGGTCCGGTGGTGTTGCCGGTCATGCCGACTTCACCGATTTTTTGGCCGGTTTGAACCATCTGGCCGATGTGGACGTCGAAGGACTGGAGGTGGGCGTAGACGGAAATGAGACCAAGACCGTGGTCGAGGACGATGTAGCGACCAAGGCCAAAGATACCTGATTCGACTAGGGAGACGCGACCGCCAGAGAAGGCGTAGACATCGTCGCCGACGTAGGAGTTTAAGTCATAACCCAGGTGACCAGCGCGGAAGTATTGACCGACGTAGCGCAAGCGCTCGACGGGCAAGACAAATTCGCGGTCCTTGGTGGTCAAGGAAATTTCGGTATCCGGAGCTGAAACTAGATAGTTTTCGGGGATATTGATCGGGGTTTCGTAGTTGACTTGGGGTTCCCTGACGCCAAGCAAGGGGGCAAAAAGCATGGCGGCGGCCAGTTGGGCGCCAAAAACGCGCCTGACCGAGTATTTCTCGAAAGGAATTCTCAAGGCGCGGCTAACCAGATTGGCTCTTCTGGGGCGCTTGAGCTGCCTGGTGTACTCCAGGTTAAGAGTATTAACCTCGATATGGAGGAAAAAGTTGAAGATAAGCTCTTTTGTTAGGTCAAAAAGGCTTTTGATCATAGGGTGGCTTAATTCAGGCCACTGGTTGTTTTTCTCCTGGTGGTGGGGGTTTTTGGGCCCCTGATCTCCTAGTCAGGGGTGGCCAGGGGTGCCGGGGGAAAAACTGATAGGCAGATAGCGATTTGCGGATAGATAAATTTAATAATTTATTGGCAAATCGGCTAAAAAAAGCCTTCCGTATTCTGGAAGGAGCCTATAGTGTATCAGGGATGCTGGAAATGTCAAGTTCAGGGGCCAGAAGGAAGAACTATGAATGATGGCTGAATGGTGACATGTCTAGATGGTTGGATGGTTTCGGCCAAAGGCCGACAAGAGTTAAATGGTTGGATAACTAGATGGCTTGATGGTTTTTAAGATGGTGAGACGGACGGACATTGTAAATCTGGACTAAAAACCTCTATACTGGATGGGTAGAACAATAAGTTTAAATGTAACCTTGTAAGGAGGGCGTATGGTTCGCGTTGCCATTAATGGATTTGGAAGAATTGGCAGAACGACGGTGCGGGTGTGGCTTAATCGAGGGGATATGCACGAGCAGATAGAGATTGTGGCGATCAATACGTCGGGGTCGATGGATGCGTCGGGGTGGGCACACCTACTTAAGTATGATTCTAATTATGGCGTATTTGACCGGGAGGTGCGGGGAGAGGATATCAAAGCCGTTAAGGAGGTAAGCGACGAGGACCCGTTGATTGGTTACATCCATGCCGATGGGAGAAAAATCCCAGTGCTTGCCCAGCGGGATCCGGAGAAATTGCCGTGGAAAGATTATGGAGTGGATTTGGTGATTGAATCAACCGGGGCGTTTGTGGACGAGAAAGGGGCGGGCAAACATTTGAAAGCGGGGGCAAAACGCGTGTTGATATCGGCGCCCAGTAAAGGCGGCAATATCGGGACGTTTGTGTTGGGGGTAAATGCTTATGACGGCAAAAGCCCGATTGCCGACAACGCTTCGTGCACGACCAACTGTATTGCGCCGGTGGCGGCAGTAATTCATGAGGCGCTTGGAATCAAGAAGGCCGCGCTGACGACGGTTCACGGCTATACGGATGACCAAAACTTACAGGACGGGTCACATAAAGATTTGCGGCGGGGGCGGGGGGCAGCTCTGAATATTGTACCGACATCGACTGGAGCGGCGATTGCCACGACTAGGACAATTCCTGAATTGAAAGGAGTGTTTGACGGGGTGGCGCTGCGCGTGCCCGTTGCAGTGGGGTCGTTGTCGGACCTGACCTTTTTGGTAGGGAAGAAAACGAGTATTGAAGAGGTCAACAAGATCATCAAAGAGGCGGCGGGCAGCGACCGGTGGAGGGGAATAATTGCCTGGACGGAAGAGCCGGTGGTATCCCGCGATATTGTGGGCCGGAATGAGTCTACAATTGTCGACCTTTCCCTGACTCAAGTGATTGACGGTGATCTAGTGAAGATCCTCACCTGGTATGACAATGAGTGGGGGTATTGCAACCGATTGATCGAGCAGGCGGCGGCGGTAGGAAGAGGGTGAGGCTAGATCTTAGGTTCTAGATCGTAGAGGATAGGTCATGGATTGGTGGTTTAATGGTTGGATGGTTGATAACATCTGGGCGAGAATTAAGAGTTGAGGTAAGGAGGGGTTGGTAGGGTTGGTGTTGATAATTGAAGGCGATGGAGTGAGCAACGTAGATTTTATTTATTGAGGCCTTGTGTGAGGATGTGGATCGTCTTTATTGAAAGATTGCAAGAAAACGCTGATACTTTCTGTTTAGATAAGGTGCTTGTAACAAGTTTTGGTATATGTGGTTTAGAATTTTGATGGCAGAAGATTGATTATATGTAAGCCTGAAGGCGTGACTATTGTAATTCGCCTTGTGGTTTTTTAGAGATAGTTGTTGATGAAGTCTTGTTGAAATTTGTTGCAAAAATATTTGGCTACCTGAGGTAAATATCACTTTGACGGTTAGCTTGTTTCTATTGTGTGGTTGGTAAAGGTTTAAACAGCCGTCACCGTCGAAATATCCTCGTAAGAAATATTTGAAATATTGGGTGGGGATGTCTGGCAAGGTCATTGTTAAAGACTTTTTGGGCGATAATCCAAATTTTAATAGGTCTAAATAGAGAGTCTTGTTGCCTATTCGCAATGAATATTTTGGCTTAGGTAAGTATGTTTTTCCTCTTATTGTTGTCTGCTTGATGTGTGTTTCCATTATGGTATGCTCTGAAGATAGAGTTGATTTTATTGTTTGGAGAATCTGTTTATCAGAACTGTCGATTCTTAGATAGCAGGTTCTTGATGATTTTTTTGCGTCGATTATAGTGCCGTCCGCAAATATATATCCCAATACATAAGCCATGGGCGGTGACCAATTCTTGAAAAAATTTGTGTTGAAGGAAAAACTATTGTGGCCACCACGAAGATCTGTCTTCACATTTACATTGTGACCAAATAAAAGGCGAAAATCAAGGAGAGACCGGGACGGGATTCGAACCCGTGAATAGCAGTTTTGCAGACTGCCGTGTTAACCAGCTTCACCACCCGGTCTTTACTCTGTGTGGTGTGCAGATTATATCAGTTTGAAGCCTTCCTCTTGAGTTTAAATTGTATTTGGGGGTTTCGTTTGCTAAGATTGCCTCGAGTTAATGGAGGGAGACGGTGGTTTTTCATTGGAAAAAAATGGCAAAGGTGTTGGCGGTGTTGGCGGCGGGCGGGGTGCTTGCCGGGTGCAGTCTAACGCTACCTGTTGGTAAAAACCAGGGCGCATTGCAAGTAATGGCTAATCTTGGAGTGGAAGTGTTTTTGAATGAGACACATGTAGGGCAGACGCCTTTTTTTGATGAAAAATTAAAAACGGGCGAGTATACGCTCAAGTTGGTGCCCAACGGCGCGGAGAACCAGGCGTGGCAGAGCAAGGTGGTGATCAGCAAGGGAGTGTTGACTGTCGTTAATTATGAGTTTGGGGCGAATAGTGAGTCCGGAGGATATGCGATCCTGGAGCTGACGGAGATTGTGAACAAGAAAGCTTCAGAGATTGCTATAACCAGCGTGCCAGATAATGTGGTGGTGAGGCTTGACGGGGAGCTCACGGGATTTAGTCCGATGTCTTTTGAGGAGGTGACGCCAGGTGATCACACGATCGGCCTGGAGGCGGCGGGGTACAAACAGAGAGTGATCAATGCCAAAACCAGTGAAGGCCACCGCTTGAGGGTGACGGTGAAGCTGGCGCGAGATAATAGCCTGGCGGAAGTGCCGGCGGCTTCGGAGAGTGCCAGCGAGCAGATTGCAACCGATGAAGAAACCGCTCCTGAGGCGAGCCCAACGCCGAGCCTGAAAGCCTCCCCGAGTCCAACCCCCAAGAGTAGCGACGGGGTGATAAGCGGGGCAACCAGCGCCAGTGGTTTGAGCAAACCTTATGTACAGATTTTGGATACTGGCCTCGGGTGGCTGCGGGTTCGGTCTAAGCCGACGGGGGTGGGAGACAATGAAGTGGCCAAGGTCAAAGTGGGGACGTTTTTCCCGTTTGTAGAGCAAGATGAGACCGGGTGGACGAAGCTTGAGTACGAAGAGGGTAAGGAAGGCTTTGTGGCGAGCAAGTATGTGAAGGTGACAGAGTAGATTTTAGATTGTAGAACGTAGAGTGTAGATCGTAGAGTGTGGGATGAAAATTTGGCGATTAGCTGAGCCAGTAGATGATGACCAAGGAGATGAGGATATAAAAGAGGACGGCGGTGATGAGGGGTTTGTCGGAAAGGAGGACGCGCTCTGGGGATTCACCTTTGTTTTGTTCATACACAAGCTGTAAGTAGCGCATGACGCCGTAAATGACCAGGGGGACGGTGGCCATCATCAGTTTGGCGTTGGTGAAAGTGCGGGGCAAAATGGTGTAGAGAGTCAGGAGGCGGCCGGTGGGGGTGAAGGGGGTGTAGTTGAAACTAAAGAGGGCATAAGAGAGCCAGGTAGCGTTGGCAAACATGCCGGTGTAGATATCGAGGAGGCGGCCGGTGTAGCTAGTCAGGGTATTTCTTTGTCCATGAAGGCTGCCGACGACGCCTTGGATTAAGGTGCGCTCGCTTTGGCGTTTGCCCACGGCCATGAACAGGGCCAGGGAGACGACGGTGAAGAGAAACCAGACGCTCATGTGGAGGTTAACGACGGCGGCGCCGGCGTAGACCCGGAGGACAAAACCGGTGGCGATGGTGAGGACGTCGAGAATGGGGACGTGCTTAAACCAAAAGGTGTAGCCAAAGTGGAGCAGGGTGTAAAAAAGAACGATGGAAAACAAGAAAATATTTAAATTCCAGGCTAAAAAGAGAGAGGCGGTAAAACCCACGATGGCGGCAAAAACGGCGACGGGGATGGGGAGTTGGCGGGAGGCGATGGGGCGTTTTTTCTTGAAAGGGTGGCGGCGGTCTCCTGGGGCGTCGATGATGTCGTTGACGATGTAGACGCTGCTGGTGGCCAGAGTGAAGATAAGAAAAGCCCAGAACACGGCATAAAAGTAGGTAGGGATGAAAAGATAGCCCGCGAAAAAGAGGGCGGCAAAAAGGCTTAGGTTTTTGACCCATTGGCGGGGCCTGGCGGTTTTGAGCAGGCTGATGGCGATGGTTTGGGCGTTGGTGGTCATAGGTTCCTGGTGGTTTGGCGCAAGATTTTGAGCCAGAGCAACAATCCACCCAAAATCAGGGCGGTTGCCAGTATTGTAAACAATTTTTGGGTGCTATTTAAATGCAGCATGATTACACCTAAGAGGGCGGTAACGGACCAATAAAAAACGGCGATGCGGCGTTTGCCCCAGCCCAAGTCCAAGAGGCGGTGGTGGAGATGGCCCCGATCTCCCCAAACCGGAGAGCGGCCACGGTAGAGGCGGCGGGCGATGGTGTAGAGCGCGTCGGTCATGGGAATACCCAGAACGAGGACCAGGGCGGCGACTTTGGCGCCAGAGAGGATGGAGAGGGTGGCAAGTAAGTAACCGGCGAGGCTGCCGCCGCCGTAGCCGGGCATGATTTTTTGGGGGTAAAAGTTCCAGACAAGAAAGCCAAGGTAAGCGCCGGCGGTGATGGCGGCCAACTTGGAAACATTCCATTGGGCGATGTCGGTGGAGAACCTGAGAGAGAGAAGGCCCAGGACGAGAGCGGCAACGACGACAAAACCGGGCATTTGACCATCGACGCCTTTGGACCAGTTGACGATGTTCATGGTCCAGAGGATCCAAATGGTGGCGAAGAGGTCGGCAACGAGCCAGATGGTCCTGGTTTTGCCCAGAAGTTCAAAGGCAAGTTGGGGTTGGTTTAAGTTGATAACGGTGCCGGGGATCACGGGATTGGTGATGTAGGCGATGCCGATGCCCACGGCCACGACGCAGAGGGCGGCAGCCAAGCCGGTAAAGAGACGGAGATAGGGGTTTAGGTCGAGGCGATCATCGAGAATGCCCACGATGGTAAGGATGCCGGCGCCGGTAGCAATACCCAAAAAATGTTTGTCGAGACCAAAAAGGGGAAAGCCAATGAGAAGCAGGGCGAGAAAAATGGGGATGCCGCCGCCTCTTGGAATGGGGCGCCGATGGACGACTTTGGGGTGGTGGTTTTTCTTGGGGTCGTCGAGCCAGCCGAGGCGGTGATAAAAAACAATGACAAATTTGGTGGAGACAGTACTAATGAGAAAGGCGGCTGCGGCCGTAATTAAAAACAAAGGAAAGAGGTTGATCATGGACTAGACTTAGACAACTATGATGAGTATGTGGATGAGGCCGATGAAGAAGAGGAGGGCAATGAGGGAACCGGTAAGGGCAATGAGGCGGGCGAACATGCGGTCGGTGTGGTATTGAGTGCGGGCGAGGTAGAAATGGAAAAGGAGGGAGGAGAGGGCAAAAACTGGTAGGAGAGCAAGAAAGAATTTGGGTGCGAGTTGGTGTTCACCCCTGACTTGAGTAAAGAAAAGGGGGACGATGGGGGGGAGGCGCTGGTAAGTAACGGCGGTGGCGATGGTGCCGATGAGCCAAAAAAGGAAGCCCCAAAAGAAGCCGCCCGCGATGAGTGAGTCGGTGATGCCAAGGAATGAGGAACGAGCGTGGGACATAAGCTGATTATAGCAAGCAGTATGGAGTGTTACTGGAGACGGCGGTAGACGAGGGCGTGGTGGCCCTGGTTTTGTTGGGGAGATTGACCGGGGTCGCCCACGGAGTTAATGAGAGTGTAGTTGGCGGCCAGGAGAGAGGTAAGCTCGGGAAAGGAGCGCCACTCGGATTCCATGACGACAACGGTGTTGGTTTTGGCGGTAGTAAGGGCGGTGATGACTTGGTCGTAGTAGTTGAGGTCGTCGATGTGGAAAGAAGTGGTAAGGGGGATGGCGGGCAGGCGGTCGGCAAGGACGTAAATATCTGGCTCGGTACCCCAAATAAAGATGCGCTCGGCCGGCGCGGTGATGGTGCGCAAGTACCTGGCAAGAACGTAGTTTCTAGGCATGCGGCCGTCGAAACGGCGATAGAATTCTTCCCGACCGATGGCGCCGGAAGTGTAAGCGATGAAGTTACGATAATAAGGGAGGACCGACCAGAGGCGGAACTGGAAGCGGAAAAAGGCGACAACTAGCAAGAGAGTGGCGAAGGTAAAAGCCAGGCGGCTGGTAAGGTGTTTTGTGTGAAAGGCTAAAACCAAACCGATGACCAAAGGCGGGACGAGTTGGATGAGATAGTGGGGATAGGGACGAGCCGAGAGGAGGGTGGCAAACAGGCCAAAGCTAAGCCAAAGGGTGAGAAGAAGGAAGGGGGGGCGGAGCTTGTTTCTGACAATAAAAAGAATAAGAGTGATACCAGCCAAGAGAACGGTGCGGGAGAAGAGGGAACCAAAACCGAGGGTTTCAAGGAAAAAATCTTTGCTGCCGAAGGCGGCGACGTAACCAGTTGAGCCGGTGGCGTTAGTAAGGAGAGTAAAAGGAGAAACTCCGAGCATGGCCCAGATGGCAAGGACAAGAATAATCGGGGTGGCAAGACCGATGATAAAGGCATAGAGGGGTTTGAAGGTAAAAAGGTTCCGAATATGTTTGGGGGTAAGTTTTTTGAGCCGGGTGAGGACAAAGAAATAGAGGCCTAAGGCGGTGATGTCGAGGATGACGTGGATTTTAAAGAGGAAAGCGGTACCAAGGAGGAGGCCGGCGCCGGCGATAGCGCGTGATTGGTGCTTGGGTTTGGTTTTTTCCTCAAAGGCAACCAGCAGCAGGTAAGCGGCGCAGATGACCGGGGTGATGAAAAAGATTTCGGCGTTGGCGATGGTGCCTTCGATAACGGGAGTGGAGGTAAGAAAGATAAAAATTAGGGTGGCGATGATGCTTGGCTTGGTGCGGGCGGTAATTTTGTGAGCCAGGCCGTAAAAGAAAGCGGTGCCCAGCAGGGTCGAGAGCAGGAGGAGAAAGCGGAAGCCAAAAACGCCGCGGGCGAGAGCGGCGAGCAAATAAATGGCGGGGGGCTTGTTGGGAAAGTCGGTGATGCCTT
The DNA here is from genome assembly GCA_964392715.1 of uncultured Pseudomonadales bacterium. Lineage (GTDB taxonomy): Bacteria > Patescibacteriota > Microgenomatia > UBA1400 > CAYNFZ01 > CAYMQI01. Next base: position 8,986 of record CAYMQI010000003.1, read on the forward strand.
GGTAGAGAATGAGGCCTTTTCTAATACCCGCGCCGATGGCCAAGTAGATGTTTTCGTCGCCGTACCAAAAAGGTTCAAAAAGGGTGGGGATGCGCAAAAGTAAGACTAAAAACAAAAGAAAAAAAGTGAGTTCGTGATGGTTGGCCCAAGTGTTGACGCGCTTGAAGAGGTGTTTCATTAATACAGTGTGGCGGATTTTAATGGGTTTTGCAACAGAATATGGGTAGATGGCTTAATGGTTATATGGCTAAATGGTTTTTTATTATTTGACGGTGACGGACTTGGCAAGATTTCTGGGTTTGTCGGGATCCAGACCTTTGTTGAGAGCCAGGTGGTAGCCAAGTAGTTGGGCGATGATAGCTTCTGGAATAGTGGAGAGTGGACCGGCGGCGGCAATTGGGAGGTGGTAGTCAAAGACTTGGTGGTTTTGGGGAGCGACACCGACAATATAGCCGCCGCGAGCCTTGACTTGGGCGGCGTTACTGAGCGTGTCGGCAAGGGTTTGATCACTGGGGGCAAAAAAGATGCAGGGCGTGCCCGGTTCAATGAGGGCAAGGAAGCCGTGCTTTAATTCTCCAGTAGCAAAGCCTTCGGCGTGGATATAGGAGATTTCTTTGATTTTGAGGGCGGCTTCCAGAGCAATGGGGTAAGCGTATCCCCGACCAAGAGTATAGAGGTGGTCGTGTTTGGCAAGACGATCAATGAGAGGTTTGAGGTGATGGTTGAAGTAAGAGGGTAAAAATAATTGCTGGGAAGAGCTTATCGCTTGCTTTAGGTGGAGTTTGGCGGAGGTTGATTTGCCGGCTAGCACTTGGGAGGTCAGATAAAGCGAGGCAATTTTGGCGGTAAAAGATTTGGTGGCGATGACGCTGACCTCAGGACCAGCGTTTAAATTTAGCTTGAAGTCGGCGAGACGGTCGAGGGTGGAGCCTTCGGCGTTGACCAGAGCAGCGGCTTTGAGTCCCAGACCCTGGACGTGTTTGAGGGGTTCGATAATGTCGATGGTTTCGCCGGATTGGGAGAGAAAAATCGGTAGAGTGTGCTTGTCGATAAGGGATAAGAAATGGTTGGCTTCACTGCCGACGATGACGTCCGAGTTAAATCCGGCTCCTGCAAAGTAATATTTGCCCAAAAGGGCGGCGTAAGCGGCGGTGCCACAACCGAAGAAGGTAAAAAGCTGGTAAGGTTTTAGCTTGTGAGCAAAAGGGGTAATTTGGGCAGAGTAATTATTAAGAAATCGGGAAAGGACCGTGGGTTGTTCCTCAATTTCTTTGATGGCAAAGTAGCGATGGGCGCCTTTGGAGCTTGATTGGTGGTCAAAGTTTAGATGGCTTTTTTTTAATTTTTTGGGGTGAAGATTGAGGTCAAAAAGATCGACCTGATCTTTGGTGATGACTGCTAGCTCGTGATCTTCGAGATAGATGACTTTGCTTGTGTGGGAGGAGAGAGAGGCAGAGTCTGAGGCAATAAGATTTCCCTTTTCTGAAAGGCCGATGATCAAAGGAGAACCGTTTTTGACGGCGACGAACTGGTCATTTTTGCTCGAGTAGAAAATGCAGGCGTTTAAGCCTTTGGCCTGACGGAAAGCTGTGGCGACGGCTTGGGCAAAAAGAAAGTGTTGAGAATACTCTTCGACCAAGTGAACCAAAACCTCGGTGTCGGTTTGGGAATGAAAGTGGTGTTTGGATTTGAGCGAGGATTTAAGCTCTCGGTAATTTTCGACGATGCCGTTGTGGACGAGGGCAAAAGTTTGGGAACAATCCAAATGGGGGTGGGCATTGGCGACGGTGACGCCGCCGTGGGTGGCCCAGCGGGTGTGGCCAAGACCGGTGGAACTTGGGGGTAGAGTGGTAAGGCTGTCGCCAATTTTGCCGGTATGACGCTCGAGCATAAGTTTGCCTGCAAGCGGAATGGTGATGCCCCATGAATCGTAGCCGCGGTACTCTAATTTTTTGAGGCCGGTGAGGACTTCTTGGGCCGCGTTTGATGATCCAGTAATAGCGTAGATACCACACATAACAGCTCCTTTCGTCGCTTAAGCGTAAAGTTAAAAACGAAAAACTAAAAATAAAATGGAAACAGACACGGTCGAAGCCGGACCGCTTGAGAAGTGAAGTGTTACTTTGGATCAAGTATTGCTACTTGGTTTTGATAACAAATCTTAAGACCATCTTGGGCCTAGGAGGTTTCCGCAGATACTTCACGCCACGAATCGTGGACGTGAGTCCGATTGGTCGAGTCAGACTCGATCCCTCCTGCCTCGTATCCCCCCTTCGCACAAGGCTCCGGGGGGCCACACGCTCTGAAAAAATGTTTGGCTTGGACCTCCTTTTTAAAATTCTAAACCCTAAACTCTAAATCTTAAATTTTAATTTTACATCCTAGACGTATAGAGTGAGTTTAGCGGAAAAAATTACTTTGGCAATATGCCAGGAGTGATAAAAGTGGCTTTGGGGCCGGGTTCGAGGAACCAGTAGGACTGCCTGTCCGGCGGTGAGACAATTTCGACCCGGCCGCGGCGGACGAAAGCGTCGAGGAGGCTTTTGCCGGAGAACTGGACCAAGCCTTCGGGGCTGACCAAAATTTGGTCGGTGGGGTCGGCGTAGTACATGACCTCGGCGAAGGCGGGCAAGACGGTGTAGACGGGGCCGTCACCGGGCGTTTTGCTTTGGTAAACTTGCTCGACGGTTTCGCGCATGGAGTCAGGGTAGCGGGCAAAGCTGTTGAAGTCGACGAGGGCGTAGAGGCCAAGGAGGAGGGAGAGGCTTAATAGAGGCAGGGGTCTTTGGAGTTTGAAGAGGCCGTGGACGGCGAGAATTAATAAGGGGATGGCGGAGAAAATCAGGTAGCGGTAGAAAAAGATGGGGGTCTTGACGGAGATAATGGTGGGCAAAAGGGTGGGGATGATGATCCAGCAGAGAAGAAATTTGATTTCGGGAGAGAAGCGGTAGTCTTTTTTGGTGGTTTTGGTGAAGAGTCCAAAGAGGGTGAGGAAAATAATGAGGTAGGAGGCCGGGTGTTGAAAGACCGTGGTGTAGTCGCCGCCGGCCACCCGCAGGAAAAATTCCCAGTGGGTGCGGTAGTTGATGGGGGCGATCCAGTAACTTTGGTCGACAGCTCCCACTTGGGAGAGGAGTTTGGGGATCCAAGGAAGCTGGATCGCCAGAATACCAACGGCAAAGGGGAGAAGTTTTTTGAAGTAGCGGCGCTCAAAGATCAGGAGGTAAAGGCCGTGGGAGGCGAGGATAAACCAAGCGTAGTAGTGGGTGTAGACGGACATGGCGCCGAAAATTAAATATAAAGCGCGCCAAAAGTAGCCTTTTTCGGTGCGGGATTGCCAAAAAGCCAGGGCGGAGGCGACGGAGAGAAAGGCGAGGAGTGCATAGGAACGGGCTTCGAAGGCGTAGGTTACCAGAATGGGAGAAAGGAGGACGAGGAGGGAGGCAGTCAAAGATTTAGTGAGATTTTTGAAAAATTTATTGGTTAAGAAGAAGACGGTAACTGGGGTGAGGAGAAAAAAAATGAGGGAGATAAGGCGGATGGCGGTTTCGCCAAAGCCAAAGATGTTGCCCCAAAAGTGAACGATAAAGTAGTAGAAAGGCGGGTGGTAGTCTTCGCTGGTGACACGGATGATTTCGCCTAAATTGAATTGGGAGATGAGGGCGGTCCAGGATTCGTCGCCCCAGAAACCACGGGTGAAGTAATTATGGGCAAGCAGGTTCATGAGTTAATTCTAAATTACAAATTCTAAATTACAAATGACAAACTGGGAAATTAGACTTTTTCGGTGACTTTGTACTCGATATAACGGCCGAGCATGAGGCGAGTGTGGGCGTCGATGCCCGGCAGGGCGGAGAAGAAAAAGCCGACGACGGGAAGGAGGAGAAATTCAAAGGGCTGGAAAATGACTTTGAGGACGGAGACGTCTTTGGGGCGAGGAGGGCGATTTCTGGCGTCAACGAGGAAAATAATCAACATGGAAAGGAGGGAGATGGTGAGGATGCTGGAGCTGATTTGGGGCAGGGTTTTGCCGAGAGTAGTGCGGGCAAAAACGGGGTTTAGAAGGGGGGGCAGAAAAGCGGCGGTGGTGATGGCAAACCAGTTAACGGGCCAGAGAAAGTGATCTTCAATAACCTTGAAAACGCGGATGGTTTTGTCCCAAAAAGGAAGGCCGGGGACCAAGATCCATTGGCGGATGATGTAGGCGTCGTCGGAGACACCCCAAGCCCAGCGCTTGATCTGTTCGTATTGGTTTCTCATGGTGCCCCAGAAAGTGTGAGACTCTGCCGCATCGGCGTAGATGGGCAAAAATAGGGGCTCGACTTCGATTTTGCCCTTATAGAAAAAGTAGGATTTGAAGAAAAGGCGGTAATCTTCGGGGATAACGTCGGTGTCCCAGTAGCCGATCTCGTCGATCATTTTGAGGCTAGTGGAGTAAGTGGAGAAGTTGATCAAGCGATCTTTGCGCATGAGGATAAACATTTGGGTGACAGAGAAGATGGAGGCGAGGACGCGCACGGGGGCGGGGACGCGCCAGATGTTGTTGTAGAAAGTAATCGAGGCTTGCCAGATACGGTGATAGCGGTCGGGGTTTTTGAGGAAATGAAAGGTGAGGGCGGCGAAATAATTGTCGTCGGGGAGGGCGTCGGCGTCGGCGCTGGTGATGGTAACGTTGTCGATATCAATGCCTGCCTGATCTACAAGAAGTTGCTTGGCGTGGCGGGCGCCCCAGCTGGTGTTGCTACTTTTACCTTTGACCTCGCCTTTCAAGTCCGGATGGAAAGTGGTCCAAAGATCGCCAAAAATACCGGCGTATTTTTGTTTAAGGTGTTTGGCTTTGTCGCGGGCGGGTTGGCCTTCCCTCTCTTCAAAAGAGAGCATGAGGTGGAGGTTTTGCCTCGGGTAAGTTTGTTGGGTCAGCTTGGCCAGGGTCCGGTCGAGAGTGGTGAGGGGTTCTTTGTAAGTGGGCATGACGATGATGTGGTGGACCCGGCGCCAGTGTTTAAATTTCTCTAGGTCAGCGAGCCAATTGAAGCGGCGGGAAGCTTGGATCCTAAAATGGGCAAAAATGGCGAGGATGGCAACGGAGAGCGAGCGGTAGAGCCAGTAAACGGAAAAGGCGATGACGTAGTAGGCGACGAGTTCGGGGATAACAAAAGAGCCCCAGACCGGAAAAAGGATCAGGGACCAAGAAACAAAACCGGGGAGGATTTCGAGAGCGCGGCGGGTGCGGATGGGGTGGCGGCGGACGTAGTTTCTAACCATATGGTCTAAAGTTTACTTGATTGATGGGGTAGGTGAAAGAGATTTCACTGATCCCGAAGATAAATGCAAAAATCAAAAGTCCCGACTGCGCCCCGACATCGCTGGCGCTACGACGGGCAGGCAAGGCTACGACGGGCAGGCAAAAATAAAAATACAAAATTAAAACTATTAAACATTAAAAAGTTGATGAACATTATCTTCGACTGCTTGTGATAATTGCTCAAGGGAAATGTTTTTGAGTTTGGCAAGAAAATGGTAGGTTTTGACGACTTGAGCGGGGGTGTTGGGGAAGACTCCCCGATCTGGGTTTAGGTAAGGCGCGTCGGTTTCGACGAGGAGGCGGTCCGTGGGCGTGAGTTTGGCGAGTTGTTGCAGCTTGTGCGCATTTTGAAAAGTGACGTTGCCGGCAAAACTAATAAATAAGCCCAAATCCAAAGCGGCTTGGAGATAGTCTTGGTTGCCGGAAAAGCAGTGGAGGACGGCGCGGGGTGTGAATTGTCTGATGAGTTCGAGGGCGTCTTGGTGGGCATCCTCCTTCGCTGAAGCTTCGGCGGGCAAGTCGCGGACGTGAATGGAGAGAGGAAGGTCTAATTCGTGGGCAAGTTGGAGTTGAAATTCAAAGAGCTGGTGTTGGGCGGCTTTGGTTTGGGTGGTATGAAAATAATCGAGGCCGCATTCGCCGATGGCGACGACTTTGGGTTTGAGGGCAAGCGATTTGAGATTTTCGAATAAATTGGAAAAATCAGTTTTGGCCGCTTCTTCGGGGTGGATGCCGACCATGGCAAAGAGGCGATCGGAAGTACCCGCAAGGTCGATGGCAGATTGTGAGGTGGGAAGGTCAACGGCGGGGATGATGATGTTGGTGACGCTGGCCGCCAGCGCCTGGTCCAAAAATTTAGAGGGAGTGTTGCTTAGAGGTTCGAGGTTTAAATGGCAATGAGTGTCAATCATAAGAATTCAAAAATCAAAATTAAAGTGTCTGCCAAAGGCGGGCAGGCTGCGACGCATTGTAAAAATTATTTTTCGAGGCGGGGGAAGAGCGGGGCGATTTTGGTGATCTTGGAACCTTTGAAATGGGCTTCAAGTTTGGCGGCGGTGTCCGGGAGGAAAGGTGTGAGTTCAAAAGCGATTTGGCGAAGGTGGGCGACGAGAGTTTGGAGAACCGGCTGGAGTTCTTCTCCTTTGAGCTCCCAAGGGCGTTTGTCCTCGATAAGCTGATCGGTCTGCCTAATTTTTTGCCAAATTTCGCCAAGGGCTAAGTCGAAGCGGAAATTGTCTAAATGAGCTTTGACTTGGTGGCGGAGTTTGGTATGTTCGTCGGGTTTAATTTCTAAGCCGGAGTGATCGACCAAAGCGGCGATGCGGGAGGCGAGGTTGCCGAGACCGTTGGCCAGGTCGGAATTGTAAGCGGCGATGAGTTTTGCTTCGGAAAAATCGCCGTCTGAGAAAGGAGAAATTTTGGCAAGGCAGTAATAGCGGAGCGGGTCGGCTCCGAGTTTGTCGAGAATAGGAACGGGGTTGTAGACGTTGCCAACGGTTTTGGACATCTTTTGGCCATTTACGGTGAAATACTCGTGCACAAAGATTTGCTTGGGGGTTTTGAGACCGGCGGAGAGGAGAAAGGCGGGCCAATAAACGGCGTGGAAGCGGATGATCCCTTTGCCGATGACGTGAATATCCGCGGGCCAGTAGTGTTGATATTTTTCCTCGTCCCAACCAAAGCCAATGCCTGACTGGTAAATGTTGAGGGCGTCAAACCAAACATAAATTCTTTGGGTATCATCGCTAGGGACCGGGACACCCCAGTTGCGGGCGCGCTCATTACTGCGGCTGATGCTAATATCTTCCAGGCCGGATTTGATAAAACTGACGACTTCATTTTTCCTGAATGCCGGTGTGATTTGGAGTTTGCCAGATTCGATGAGGTCAAGCAGAGACTGTTGGTATTTGCTTAAGCGGAAAAAATAATTTTTCTCGGTAACTTTGTCCAATTTTTTGCCTGGGTGTTCAAGACATTGCCCGTTTTCGTCTAACTCTTCCGGCGAGTAAAAAGTTTCACAGCCGACGCAGTAAAGGCCGGTGTAGGATTTTCTGTAGATGTCGCCGCTGGCGGCGCACAACGACCAAAGTTTTTGGCTGGATTTGAAGTGATGGTCTTGATCGCTACCCTTTTGCCAAAGATCAAACTTGGCGTTTAACTTGACGGCCAGGTCGTAAAAACTTTGGGTGTTTTGGTCGACAAATTCCTGAATTGGCACTCCAGTAGTTTCGGCAGCTTGAACATTTTTTAAAGCATTCTCATCTCCACCAGAAAGTTTGATGGCGTCTTCGCCTAAGAGTCGGTGATAGCGAGCGATGATGTCGGTTTGAATAAATTCGAGGGCATGGCCGATGTGGGGCAAGGCGTTCACATAGGGAATGGCGGCGGTCGCGTAAAACTTTGGTTGATTCATGGCTAGATGGCTAATATTTGTTGCTAAAACAAATCAAGCTCCAAAAGGAGCTTGCGTGGCGGCGACAAAAACCCCTGCCGCTTAGAGCGGAGATATCATAGATATGGTGGAGAGGAGTTTGGTGGTCATTGTGGGGATATTTTAGCATATGGTTAGTTTTGGTCACTGAACGGTAAATGCTTGGAAAGGGCGCCGAAGAAAATTTCGTAGGTGGTGAGGAGGGCGGCAATAACAAGAGTGCTTAAGGGGTGACCTAAGGCCTTGAGTTGGAGAAAAAGGAGGATGAGAAGACAGGAGGTATAGAGAAGAGTGCGGAAGAGATGGTGGAAAATTTGCCAGAAGGTAAGGCAGAGGGCAAAAAAGAGGAGGATAAAAAAGGGTAAGTAGGAATTGGGGAGGATGAGATTGCGGACGAGTTCGGGGGTGACGAAGATGATGAGGAAGAAAAACACGGTCCAAGCAATGGCGGTGAGGGCTAAGGAAAACCAACTGAGTTGACGCTGGCGTTTTTCTTGTTTTCTATGGCGGGAACGGGAACGGTTGAGGGGATTGAGCATAGTACAATTGTAAATGAGTAATGAGGAAGAAGTAATGAGGAATGTTTTTTTATACTTTACTCCCTTGGCTGGTTCGGGTTAGAATCCTGTCATGGATTCTTTGGGTTTTGTTTTGCTAATTGTGATGGGAGGGGTGGGGATACTGATGTTTTTGGTGTACCAAAAACTGACGCTGATGTCACGGTCACAAACAGAGGTAGATGAAGAAAAGGCACGGAATTTGGTCAATCAAGTGTTTGGCGAGATTACCCAAAAAGTGATTGCTCAGACTAAGAGTGTGCTGGCGGCGGACAAGGAGATGATCTTTAAGGACAATGAGAACAAACAGCGGGTGATTGAGAAAATGGTAGTGGACCTAAAGCGGGAGATTGACGCGCGGCAAGAAGAAATAAGGACGCTGGAGAAAGACCGGAATAAAAAGTTTGGGGAGATCACTACGGCGATCGTTGATCACAGAAAAATTACAGAGGAGTTGAAAACGTCGACGGAGTCTTTGGCAAAAGTGTTGTCAAATAACCAAACGCGCGGACAGTGGGGGGAGAGGATTATCGAGGATATTTTGACGAGCGCGGGGTTAATCGAGGGGACACATTACGAGCGGCAGAAAGCTTTGGGTGGCAGCAATGTCAAGCCGGACATTACCCTACTGCTGCCCAATGAACGCAAAGTGGCGATAGACGTGAAGTTCCCTTATTCGGAAGTGCAGAAGATGGCTTTGGCCGATAACAAAATGGCAAAGGCTGAACACATGAAGGCCTTTCAGAGGGATATAAGGGAGAAAATTAATCAGATTCAGTCGCGGGGATATATCAGTGTGGAAAACGGAACACTGGATTACGCGATAATGTTTGTGCCCAACGAGATGTTGTTCTCGTTTATCAATCAGCAGTTCCCAGATATCGTGGACGAGGCGATGGCCAAAAAAATTATGTTGGTGTCGCCTTTCACATTTTTGATCGTGGCGCGGACGGTAATGGAATCGTATAGAAACTTTATGATGGAGAATAATCTGCGCAAAATTATCAAGCATATAACTGAGTTTGTGGAGGAGTGGGGCAAGTTTAAGGGCGAGTTTGAAAAGTTTGATGAGGTGATCGCCCGCCTGCGGGGGCAGTACGAAAAAATTGCTACGACCAGATATAAGCAAATGGATTTGAGGCTAAGACGAATTGGGGAGGACCAGCGGGGGGCAAAGCTTGGGCCAAAGACTGATCGACCCTTGGTCGAGGAAAATGGGGAGAAGAAATTGCTGGAGTAAGTCAAATTGGCTGATTGTGAATTGGCTGTTTGGGGCATATAATAATGCGTCGCAATGACAAATGATGATAAACCTCCGAGTTTATTGCAAGGTAAGCCGAAGGATTGGTTTAGAAAAATTTTGATCGTCCGGTCCGATGTAGTGCGGGAAGAGTTTCCGACAGAAGAAGCCTATTTGTCTGAAGCCGAGTGTATCACCCGCAGTCAAGCGGTGGCTGATGTTTTGGGCAAGCTTGGAGTGGAGACGTTGGTGATACCGGCTGACGAAAAGTTGGCGGAGAGGCTGGCCGCGGAAAAACCGGATTTGTGCATTAACTTTGTAGATACCGTCCACGGCTCGGGGGCGTTGTCGTCGATTGTGCCGGGAATATTTGAGTTGCTGCAGATTCCATATGTAGGGGCGGGGACTTTGGGTTTTGCGCTTGGTAATAATAAATATTTAACCAAGACCTTGTTGGAAGCGTGGGAGCTGCCGACGCCCCAATACCAACTTTTTAGGACACACACCCAGGAGTTGGACTATGAACTTAGATACCCGATGATTGTAAAGTTAAACGAAGAGCACGGCAGCCTGGGAATAGACACAAATTCGGTGGTGACAAACCCGCGAGAGTTGCGAGCAAGAGTCGAGTGGCTGATCAAAACTTATAAACAGCCGGTATTGGCAGAAGAATTTATTGAAAATGCCAGAGAATTAACGGTGGTAGTGCTGGAGGCGACGCAGCGGAAAGTGTTTTTGAGCGAGAGAAAGTTTGAGGTGCCCAATAGCCAATTTAGGCTACTGACTTTTGAAACCAAATGGGCGACGGATTTGGGGCGCGAGGAACCAGTAAAATACGTGCCTGTTACTGATCTTAATAAAAATTTAATCGCCAATATTAAAGATGACGTGCGCACGGCTTTTGATATTTTGCGGATGGATGATTTGGGCAGGTTTGATGTAATGCTTGATCGGTATAATAATTATTATATAGTTGACGCTAATGCTAACCCATCGTTGGGGCCGGGGACTTCAGTGTCTTTTTCGGCACAAGCGAACGGACAAAAATTCGAAACGATTTTGATAAACATCTTGCAGAGGAATAAACTAGACATTTTGCAGCGAGCGACACACCCGGAAAATCAGATTTTGTAGATGTAGATGCCGCGGTCCTTGTCGGTGATTTTTTGGTGCAATCGAAGTCCCGGGATTTCGTAGTCTGGACTGATAATGAGCGTGCCTTTTTTGAGTTGAGGCAAAAGCTTTTGCTGGAACGGGCCCATGTATTTGGTCATTTGGTAGGTATAGATGACGTTGAAGTTGGTGAGGTCGGCGTGCCAAAAATCGCCAAAGTGAAAGTGGAGACGGGAGCGGTGGGGAAAATTTAGAGTGC
>CAYMQI010000003.1:19924-48435 GCA_964392715.1 uncultured Pseudomonadales bacterium
GGCGGAGGGCGGTTAAATAAACCATAAAATCGAGTTCCCAACCGTCGACGCGCGAGGCTCCCCTTTTGGCCGCTTCGACCATGACGCGGCCGTCGCCGCAGCCCAGGTCGGCGACGCGGTCGCCTGAGTTGATAAATTGGGTGATAGTGTGGAGGCGGCGAGACTTAATGGGGACGTAGGGTGAGCCGCGAAAAGAAGTGTAGACAAAAGTGATCATCCAAAAAATAAACAGGGCAAAAATGAGCAGGAGAAAAAGGTCGGCAATGATGAACATAAGATGGTATGTAGTATAACGTATATGGTATATAGGGAACGATGAAACTAAATGCAAAACAGAAACAAGCGGTCGAGTATGTTGATGGGCCGTTGTTGATCGTGGCCGGGGCGGGCACGGGAAAAACGACAGTGATAACGGAGAAAGTAAGGGAGCTGTTGGAGTCAGGAGTGGATGCTGATAAGGTACTGGCGCTGACGTTTACTGAAAAAGCAGCTGAAGAGATGGTCGAGAGGCTGGATGCAGTAATGCCGTTGTCTTACAAAGAGCCGTGGGTGAGCACTTTCCACCGGTTTGGAAACCGGGTACTGGGCGATGAAGCACTGGAGATTGGGTTGGACCCGGCATTTGAAATTATGACCGAGTCGGCGGCGTGGATATTTGTAAAAAAACATTTATTTGAGTTTGATTTAAAGTATTACCGACCTTTGGGCAATCCACACAGGTTCATTGGAGCGATGCTAAAGTTTTTCTCACGGGCCAAGGACGAGGATGTATCGGTGGAAGAGCTAAGAGCTTATGCCAATGGCTTGGGGGGAAAAGCCAACAGTGAAGACGAGATCGAGGAAGCAGAGAAGCTGAAGGAATTGGTAAGGGCTTGGTTTGTCTACGAAGAGCTAAAAATAAAAAATTCGGTGGTGGATTTTGGAGATCTGATCAGTTTAGTGCTGAAGCTATTTCGAGAGCGAAAATCGGTGCTGAAAAAATATAGAGAGCAGTTTGAATACGTGTTGGTCGATGAATTTCAGGATACAAACTTTGCGCAGTATCAGTTGGTGAAGTTGTTGTGTCCCCCAGAAAAGAAACCAAAGCTGACGGTGGTGGGTGATGATTCTCAGTCAATTTACCGGTTTAGAGGAGCGGCGATTTCCAACATTTTGCAGTTTATGAATGATTATAAAAGTGCCGACAAGGTAGTGCTGACCGATAATTACCGTAGCCAACAGGCGATATTGGACGGGGCGTATAAGCTGATTGAAAACAACAATCCTGAATCATTGGAGAGCAGGTTGGGGATCGAAAAAAAATTACTGAGCCGGCGTAAAAGTAAAAACAAAAATGAAACAGTGGTGGTAGAGGCTAAAACGGGAGAGATGGAAGTAGAGTTTGTGGTGAAAAAAATTTACGAGTTGTTGGCCAAAGGGGGGTGTAGGTACTCAGATTTTGCGATTGCGGCGCGGGCCAATTCACAACTGGAGCCATATGTGGCTGCCTTAAAACAAGTGTCTCTGCCATATCAGCGGGTAGGAAACCGAGGGTTGTTTGACCAGGAAGAAATTGCTTTGTTGTTGCAGTTTTTGCGAGTGGTGGCTGATCAGAAAGATTCGCAAAGTTTATTCCAGTTTTTGTTCCATAAAGATTTTGGGGTGGATGGAGAGCTGGTTTTGAAGTTGGTGCGGGAAGCGCGAGAGGGGCAAGTGAGTTTATGGGATGTGGTGACAAAAGAGAAGAAGTGTCGCGAGGTAGCGGAGGTGCTGAGAAAAGCCATCAAAAAAGTGGGGTCGGCGCGGCCGACGAAGATTTTGTATGAGTTTGTGTATGGGAGCAAATTTTTGTCCGGGCTGTTGGCGGAAGAAACACTGGAACAGATGCTGAAAGTGAAAAATATAAATTTGTTTTTTCAGTACGTGCGCCGGTTGGAAGAAAGCGACAAGGAGTTGAGCGTGGTGGAGCTAGTGGAGATGCTTGAGGGGTTGATGGAAGCGGGGGAAAACCCGTCGCAAGCCGAAGTTGAGGATGTAGATGCGATTGTGCTGACGACGACCCACTCAAGCAAAGGGCTGGAGTTTGGTAATGTATTTATGGTGAGCTTGGTGGCGGGTAGATTTCCGACAAGTGACCGAAAAGACGCGATTGAGTTCCCGCTGTCGGCGCTGAAAGAAGATTTGGGGTCAGGGGATAGAGTGGCGGAGGAGAGGAGGTTGTTTTATGTGGGGATGACCCGGGCCAAAGATAATTTGTATTTGACGTGGAGCAGTGACTATGGGGGGAAGAGGAAATGGAAGGCGTCTGGTTTTTTGGCGGAAACGGGCCTGGTGAGCCGAAGCTATGAAGGGAAAACGCAGTTGTCGCTTTTGGAAATTGCCGAGGATGAAGTGCCGACGATTAAACTTGGAGAAGATAAGTTTGAATTGACCAAAACGAGCTACTCGCAAATTGATACTTTTAAAGCGTGCCCGTTGAAGTTTAAGTATCGGTATGTGCTGCGCGTGCCGGCGGAACCACATCATGCCCTTGCCTTTGGGCGGGGGGTGCACGAGACGCTTCGTGAATTTCATCAACGAGAGATGAGAGGTGAGGGGGTGGATGAGGAACTGATACTGACACTTTATAAAAAATATTTTAGCGGTGAGGGTTACGAAACGGCGGAACATAAAAAATTGAGATATGAAACTGGCAAGACGGCGCTGAAGAATTATGTCAAAAAATATAAGAAAATGTTTGGGCGACCGGTGATGTTGGAGAAGCCTTTCCGCCTAAAAATAAATGATGTGGTGCTGGTGGGGACGATTGACCGGATTGATGCAATTGACGGCGGCCATGAAATTATTGACTACAAAACCGGGTCTTTAAAAAATAAGAAAGAGGTGGATCGGGATGAACAGTTGTCGATTTATACCTTGGCGGCTGCCGAGGTGCTGGGAATTGAAACCCAAAAACAGGCGCTGTATTTTGTGGAAAATGAGGAGAAGGTGGAAACGACGAGGAGTAAGGCTCAACTGGCCCGAAAAAGAAAGGACCTAGAAAAAATAATCGAGGAGATGAAGAAATCAAAGTTTCCGGCCAAACCCGGGTTTGTGTGCGGTTATTGTGAGTTTAAGAGAATTTGCCCGTTTGCCTCAAAACAGTGAGTTAAAATGGGAGTTTGGAGCGGAGGTGGAGGTATTTCCAGCGCCAGTTGTCCAAGAGGCGGAAGACTTGGTATTTTTGGGGGTCGCGGACGTAGTCCCAGGAGCCGACGAATTCCATCAGGGTGCCGCCGTAGCCTTCTTTGAAACGGTGGAAACCGTACCAAGGGTCTTTGGGGTCGGGCTCGGGACCGAGTGAGCCCCACATGTCGAAAGTGGTGCAGCCTTGGCTTTTGCCAAAAAGAATGGTGTTCCAAGCCAAGAGATTGTTGGCCATGACTTCGCGGTGGTCACGGGAGCTGGCGCCGTATGGATAGAAGAGGATGTTTTTGTAAATAAAGATGATCCAGATCCCCAGAGGTTTGTCTTGGTAGGTGGCGCGGACAAGGTGGGCAATACCGGCGGCTTTCATGACGGCCCACATATGGCGCTGATAGGCTTGGTCGTGGGCGTAGAAACCCTGGCGGGAAGTAGTTTGTTGCCAGAGAGTGATGTAGTCTTCGAAAGCGGTATCTGAGTCGTCGACGGTGACTTGGACGCCGTGCTTTTGGGCAACTTTGATGTTGTAGCGGGTTTTGGATTTTAAACCCGAGAAGAGCTCTGGCTCCGATTTGTTGATATCGAGAATGAAACTGTAGGGGGTAAACATGGGCCGGCCCGGTTGGTAGGAATGGTCTTTGAGGTAGTTGTGGATGGGTTCGAGAGTGGGTTTTGCGGTGGCGGTGGGAGCGTAGGTGTTCGGCTCCGATTTGATAAAGATTAAGTTGTATTTATCGGCGATGGTTTTCAGAGCAAAAGTTTGGGCGTCGTCGGGTGAGCCAGCCCGGGCAAAGTAGCCCAAGTTCCAGCCCAAAAGGGGGGCTTTGTGGAGGGTGACCTGGTAGCCGGCGAGGAGGCGTTGGCCTTCGAAAGCGGCCAGGCGGACGACGTCGACGCCGGTTTTTTTCTTAAACTCCCCCCAAGCCCAAGATTGGAGGGGGTGGTGGACGGCGGCATCGTATTTTTCTTGTTCTTGGTCGAGTACTTGGCGAATAACCACGGTGGACAATTTCTCCTCCTACGCCCCCTCGACTTTGCTTGGGGCTACGGAGGACAATTACTAATTTCTAATTGACCTAATCAAATTCCAATTATTAATGACAAAATGACCAAACGAGTTTAGAGTTGGCCTGAATACATTTTACCAGGATAGAATGGTCCTATGAAGAAGGCGATTGAAAAAGGCAAAGTGGTTAAGGGTTTGGGGGTGTTTGTCGGCGAGTTTGGGGAATTATCCGTTGGAATGAAGGTGTTGTTGATAGTGGAGGTGGGGGTGTTTTTGCTGCTGATTCCACTAGGATTGGTGTTGCTGTTGATCTAGTTTGATAGCCACGTCGAAGGACAGACCTTGGGCGTTCTTTGGCGTTCAGTTTAGCGGCTGGTCGTCGGGGAGGATGTAGACGTCGACGTAGCGGGCGGACCACTGGCCGTTTAGGGAGTCGTAGCCCAAGTCGATGTCGTTACCTTTGACGGCAGCGCCAATGTCGCCGGCGATAGCCAAGCCATAGCCGGGAACGTAGAGCTTGGTGTAAAGAGGAATGACTTTGGGGTCGACGGCGACGACGCCGGTACCTTGTTTCATACCGGTGTAAGTGATGGTGGTACACCCAAGACAGGTAGAGTCGTAGCTGGTGGCCCAGAAGTGCTCGAGTTTTTGGGTGTAGGTGATGGTGCCGGAGTCTGTTTCCAGAGTGTGAGGAACAATCTTGGTGCCGACGGTGACAATTTCATCGACTGGGGGCTTGATGATATTTGGCTCTGCTTTGGAGTCATAAAGCTGTCCGTTGTAGTAGGTGTTGGTGGTCTTGACTTCCTTGACGCCATTGATGCCAAGCTGGGTAACGGTGCGGGTGCCGATTTCTTGGGTGTCGTCTTTAACTTCGGTGGTGGCAAAGGGGATTTCTTCCTGGTGAGTGGTTTCTTGCTCCTCAAAGTTGGATTTGGTGGTCAGATCCTGGGTGTTGGCTCCCAAGATCTGGCCGACGGGGTCGGGGGCGGCAGCCTGGAGGTTCCTCAGGTGTGAACCGATGGGGATGGCGATGATGAGCAAGACGCCAATTATTTTATGAACTGCTGAGAGGGAAAATCTGGAGTCGGAATCGGACTCAGTGGCGAAGGAGGTCATCGATGTCAACCTGATCGTCTAGGAAGGCGTCGAGGTCTTGGTTGTCGATAGTGTAAGTCTCGGCCCAAGAAGACGGTCTGGCCTCAAGTTGTTTGGTAAAGCTTTGGTTTTGGGATGATTTTAGCAAATGTTCGGGAATTTCGGTGACGAAGCGGGAGATAATGCCGGAGCCGCCACCGCCGTAGTAGAGGCGATTCCTAGCGTAGGTCAAGTGAAGCTTGTTCTTGGCGCGAGTCAAGGCGACGTAGCAGAGACGACGCTCTTCTTCGAGCTCGGCTGGTTCTAAGAGGGAACGGGAATGGGGAAAGAGACCTTCCTCGAGGCCGACGACGAAGACCTGGTCAAACTCGAGGCCTTTGGCGGAGTGGATGGTCATGAGGGTGACGGAGGGATTGGAGGAATTAGCGTCTGGGGGAGAGTTATTTTGCTTATTTTGATTTGCCTGTTGAGCGAGGGTGCTACCCGCCTGCACATTGTTGACTTCGCGCAGACTGCCTATTCGGCCGTTTCGCGAGCCTAATGTTTCGGTGGGTACGCGATTTTTTGAGTTGTTAATGGTGCTATCTTCGACCAGGGCGACATTTTCCAAAAAGTCGAGGGGCCGGTCAAAGCCGGCGGCGACGCTTCGCAACTCTTTGACGTTTTCGATGCGAGCCTGGTCTTCCTCGAGTTTTTCGTCGTATTTATCCAAGTAGTGGGTGATGTGGAGAATTTGGTCGAAGAGTTCGATGGTGGTGAGTTTGACTGGATCGAGGTCGGCGCGGGCGGCTTCAAGGGCGCTTAAACGGGATTTGCCGAGCTTGCCAGCGCGGGCGCGGCTGACTTCGTCATGGGGGTTGATGATGAGGCGGAGGTAGGAAAGGACGTCCCTGATCTCTTTTCGCTGATAAAACTTGGTGCCGCCGACGAGGGCGTAAGGAATGCCGGCCCTGATAAAGGCTTCTTCGAAAGCGCGGGACTGGGCGTTGGTTCGGTAGAGAATGGCCGAGTGGGTAGCCTTTGGAGTCGCGCGGATGGCATTGAGGACGTAGAGGGCTTCTTCGGTCTGGTCGGCGGCTTCGTGGAGGGTGATGGGCTGGCCTCCTTTGGTGTGCGTCCAGAGGGAGAGGATGGGGTGGCTGACGTTTTTTTGTATGACGCTGGTGGCGGCGTCGAGAATAATTTGGGTGGAGCGGTAATTTTGTTCGAGCTTGATGGTGATTAAGTCGGGAAAGTCGGTTTTGAGATAATCGAGATTCCGGTAGTCGGCGCCGCGCCAACGGTAAATAGATTGGGAGGCGTCGCCGACGGCGGTGAGCTGCCGATGCTGGCTGGCGATGTGTTTGGCGATCAAGTACTGGGCGCGGTTGGTGTCCTGGTACTCGTCGACGAGGACGAACTGGAGACGGTCCTGTAGCTCTTCCAGAACAGGCGTGGTTTCGAGAAGGCGGACGGTATAAAGCAAGAGGTCGTCAAAATCGAGGGCACCGGCTTTTTTTAAGCGTTGCTGGTAGCGATGGTAAACGTCGGCGACGATGTTTTGAAACTGCCCTCTGGCAAATGATTGGTATTGGTCGGGGGCGATCATTTCGTTTTTGGCACTGGCGATCTGGGAGAGGACGGAACGGGGGTGATACTCCCTGGGTGAGAGGCCGAGGTCTTTGAGGATAGCTTTGATGAGATCGAGTTGGTCGGTGTCGTCATAAATGAGATACCCGGGAGGAATGGCCAACTCGTGGCCGTAGCGCCTAAGAAGCTTGGCGGAGAAGCTGTGAAAAGTGCCGGCAAAGGGGAGGGTGGTGTTGATCAAATGAGTTAAACGCTGTTGCATCTGGGCGGCGGCTTTGTTGGTAAAAGTTAAGAGGAGAATGTTTTCCGGCTTGGCCAAACCCTGATCAATAAGGTGGGCGGCGCGGTAAGTGAGGGCGCGGGTCTTGCCCGAGCCGGCCCCGGCGAGAATGAGCAAAGGGCCGCCCCCGAAAGTGACGGCTTGGTATTGGTCGGGGTTTAAGTCTTTTTTGGCGTCAAACATAAAATTAGATCGTAGAGACTAGATCGTAGATTGTAGATAAGAGGTAGATGGTAGAATGGGTAGATAATTACCTTAGCAAGATTTGGTGAGAAAAAGTGTAAATAGTAGGAGAAGTAGTAAAAGTAGTATAAGTGGAATAAATAATCAGTTGAAAGGGTGATTATGAAGTACATTGTGGGAAATTGGAAGTCGAATAAAAGTTCGGAAGAAGTGGAGGCCTGGTGGAGGGAGTTTGCGGGAGTGTACAAAAAACATGAGAGGGTGGAAGCGTTGGTGGCGGTACCGTTTGTGTATCTGCCCATGGCGGCGGCGCTAAGAGATGATTTGGAAGTGAAAGTATCGATCGCGGCTCAAGACGTATCGCCCTACCCTTATGGGGCTTATACCGGGGCGGTGGCGGCGGCGATGATTGCAGAGTGGGTGGACTGGGCGATCGTGGGGCATTCGGAGCGGCGAAATTATTTTCATGAAACGAGCGGGGAAGTGGCCAACAAAGTCAGTCAATTGGCTGATGCGGGTTTGGGGGTGGTGTTGTGTGTGGACGCGCCATATGCCCAAGAACAACGGGCGGCTTTGGGGGAATTGCCGGAAAAATTGGTAGTAGCGTATGAACCGATCGAGGCCATCGGCACGGGCAATCCGGAAGACCCAAAAGCGGTCGCGGAGACGGTGGCCAAGGTTAAAGAATGGTACGAGGGCCGGACGGTGATTTACGGCGGGTCGACAACTCCGGAGAATGCGGGGGAGTATTTGGAAGTGCCGGGAGTCGACGGGTTGCTGCCTGGGGGGGCGAGTTTGGATGCGGGTAAGTTGGCGAGGATGTGTGAGATGGCAGGAAGTTAGATGGTAGATCTTAGATCTTAGATCGTAGAAGGTTAAATGGTTTCGGCCATGGGCCGACTGGGGCTAAATGGTTGGATGGTTCCAGTGGAGAACTTAGTGGAGTTGGAAGATGGAGTAGTGTGGGGATTGGTAGACTAACTTGGTGCTGTGGCGGAAAAAGGCGAGGTTGGGACGGAATTGCTCGAGCTCAGAAGGGCCGACGACGACGTAGTTGATGCCGTAGTAGAGGGCCAGGGAGAGGCCGGTGTCCGAGCCGGAGTAGATATCGGCAACTTGTTTTTCGCGGTCCCTGTAGTCGATGCCGTAAGTCCAGAGCCAACCGCGATAACCCATGAGGATGTTGCGGCCGGTTAGGTTGGGGACGGGGTGGCTGTGGCGGTCGCTGGTTAGGAAGAGGCTGTCGGGAGCGGTATTGGCGTTGACCCAGGAAGCCAAGTTTAACTCTTCCTTGGTGTACATGGGCAGGGGCGCGCGAAGTGGATTGAGGAGACCCGAAGCGTCGAGGCTGCCGGAGAAAGTCAGGATCACAAACAAGGCAACGGCCAGAAAGCGGTTGCCAACGCGACGGTCAAAAAGGGTGGTGATGGTGACGGCGGCGGGGGCGGAAAGAACCAGATAGACCCAAGTGAGGAGTTTGGAGTTGTCCCAATCGAAAGGTTGGAAGAGGAAAAGATTGGAAGCAATAAAGATGAAAATAAAGGGGACAAGAAAACGGCGTTGGCTGGATCCGAGAAAAAAAGTGCCGAGAAAGACTATCAGGGGAAAAGCACCCCAGTTTAAGAGCCAGAACCAGAGCCAATTGATGTCTTTGGTCTGAGCGAGCCAGCCGGGGTAGAAACGGATGAACCCGGAACCGGCGGCGGGCAAAATAAAAGTGATGATCAAGGGCAGACTAATGATTGAGGAGATGGTGATGAGGGTGAGTAAGGGTTTAAGTGAGAACCTATTTTGAGGTTTGAGAATAATGGTGCGGAAGAGAATAAAGGCAGTGACAAAACAGAGGACGATAAAAGTATGGGGGTGAATAATGGGCATGAAGCCGAGAAGGATGGCGGCGGCAAGAGTGTAGGAAGGCTGGATGTTTTTGGGTTTGGTGGTGAGCTTCCACAGGTAGGTGAGAATAATAAGACCAATGGGCAGGCCCAGAAGAAAAGCGCGTTGGGGAATTAATTCGCTAGTGATGGGGTTGATCCACTCGAGGGCAACCTCGGCGATGTGGGTGTATTCGTGGGGCGGGCGGAGGAGAGTTGATAACAATCCAGAGCGAGCCGCGTCTTGGAAAAACCAGATAAAACCGAGGCCGCCGGAGAGGAGAAAGAGCCAGGAGGCGACGATGGCGCCGGTGGAGGAGTTTAAGAATAGTTGGTAGAAGCGATAAAGGAGGTAGACGAAGCTGAGGCTTAAGAGCAAGCCGAGGCCGGTGTAGGCGGTAAAGAGGTTGACGCCGGAGCGGACAAGGAGGGCGGTCAAAAGGTCGGCGGCGAAGGAGTAAGTGAAGGGGTGGTCGTAGAAAATGGGCAAAAATTGGGGAAAACGGGAGTGGTAGGCGATATTGGTGGCGTAGGTAAGGTGGGCGGCGCCGTCTGACCAAGAGCCCAAGGAGCCGGCGGCGATACCGGCCGGTGAGGGGATAAATTGGTGGGACCAAACGATGGTAAAAAAGAGGCCCCAAATGAGAAGATGGAGGCTAAGCAAAGGGCGGGTGCGGAGGAAGTTGACGACTGGTAAATGAAAGCGCATGTTACTATATTAAAGTCTAAAACTAGAAAAGGAAAAGGTGCTAAAGCTAGGCAGAGCGGCGATGGGCAAAATCGGAGAGATAAAGCTGAAGTATTTA
The DNA here is from genome assembly GCA_964392715.1 of uncultured Pseudomonadales bacterium. Lineage (GTDB taxonomy): Bacteria > Patescibacteriota > Microgenomatia > UBA1400 > CAYNFZ01 > CAYMQI01. Next base: position 29,903 of record CAYMQI010000003.1, read on the forward strand.
TTACTGGCGTTGATACTTTCGGCCAGTTTTTGGGTGCGGGTGTACCGACTTGATTATCCGGAAAAATATTACTTTGATGAAGTCTACCACGCGCTTACGGCGGGGGCTTATGCCAGAAATGATCCGGCGGGATATGAGTGGTGGCATACTTCGCCGGTACCCGGGACGGCCTATGAGTGGCTGCACCCGCCTATATCAAAATTGTTGATGGCGGGGTCGATAAGGGTGGTCGGGGATGTGGGTTTTGGGTGGAGATTGCCGAGTGCGATGTTTGGGGTACTGGTGATTTGGGCAGTGTGGTGGATGGCGCGGGCGCTGTTTGAGGATGAGTGGCTGGGGTTGGTAGCAGCTTTTTTGGCGAGCTTGGACGGATTGTTGCTGGCTCAGTCGAGAATTGCGATGAATGATATTTTTGTGACGTTTTTTATGGTGGTGGCTTTGGGGTGGTATTGGCGATGGAAAAAAAGCAATGAACTTAAAAAAATAAAGGCAGAGAAGAGGGTCTATTTACTGTTGGCGAGCGTGTTCACGGGGTTGGCGGTGGCGACTAAGTGGTCGGGAGTGTTTGTGGTGGGGGTGGTGGGGATATGGGAAGTCTTGGGCTTGGTGGCGGGCGGAATTAAGATATCGCGCAAACATCTGTTCCGGTTTGGCCAAAGAGTAGGGTTGTTGCTTGTAAGTTTTGCAGTGATACCGGCGGTAATTTATGTGCTGTCGTACGGCCAGTTCTGGCTACAAGGGCATACGGTCAAACAGTTTGAAGAACTGCATAACCAGATCTGGTGGTACGAAACGCACTTGGATGCGACACATCCTTACCAGAGTAGGCCGTGGCAGTGGGTGCTTGATTTAAAGCCAGTGTGGTTTCATGTTGAGTATTTGGGGGAGAGCCGGGCGGACATTTATAATCTGGCCAATCCGGTAATTGCCTGGGGAGGGTTATCATCGATGGTGTGGGTAGGGTGGCGGTTTTTGGTCAAGAAAAAGAGTGAGTATTTGTTTTTGATAATTTGCTACTTGGTTGTGTGGCTGCCGTGGGTGGCCTCGCCGCGAATTATGTTTTTTTACCACTACAGCCCGGCGATACCGTTTCTGTCGATGGCTTTGGCTTTGTTGGTAGTGAAGTTATGGAGAGGGAAGGGAGTGGGGAGAGCGGTGGGGCTGATGGTGGTGGGGCTGGCTGTGGCCGGGTTTATCTACTTTTTTCCACGCTTAACGGGGATGCCGATACCCAATAGCTTTGCGGAACAATATGTGTGGTTTGAGAGTTGGAAATAAAACGCGCTGCTTAATACTGAATTTATTTTAGTCATCCTGAAACAAGTTCGGGATGACAGATACTGAATGGGAATACTTTAGAGTAATAGAAGTCCGAGGGCGCCGAGAATGAGGAGGCCGCCGCCGGCGCCCAAGATGCCGAAGGTGGGCAGAGTGAAGCCAGCTGTGGGCAGAACGGGGGTGCCACTGGGTGAAGCCGAGGTTGGCGGAGTGGGAGAGGGTGTTGGAGTGGGAGTACCGCCGGGAGCCGACTGGCAAGTGGAACTGCTGGTGTTGGAAGTCAAGCGGCAGCGCTGACCATCGGGAGTATTGGCGCAGGTGTAGTTAGTGTTGACCGACTGGCACTGGGAGTTGTCGGTGCAGCCGGAGTTGCAGGCATAAGTAACGGGGCCGGATTCCGGTTGGCAAGTGCTGGAGTCGGGGTTGTCGGTCAAGCGGCAACGTTGCCCTTCTGAGGTGTTTTCGCAACTGTAGTCGGAGTTGGCGGACTCGCATTGGGCGTCGGTGGTACAGACAGAGTCGCAGGCGTACTGGGGAGAACAAGAGTCAGAGTCGGGGTTGTCGGTCAAGCGGCAACGGAACTCATCGGTGGCGACTTCTTGGCAGGAGTAATCAGGATTGACCTGGGCACAACCAGTGTCAGTGGTGCCGGTGCAGGCAGTGTTGCAGGCATACTCTGGGGGTGAGCAAGTCTCGGAAGTGGGGTTGTCGGGGTTTCTACAAGTGCCGGAGTCTTCGTCACAGATCATGCCTTCGCCGCACTGGGAATCTTCGGTACAAGGGCCTTCGTTACATTCAAGCGGGGCGACGGTGAAGCTTAAGCGGCAAGCGGCGGGAACGCCTTCGGCGGCAGCAGGTTTGGAAGTGGGGGCCGTCGGGGCCACCGGTTGGGTGCCAATTTGCCGCAGTTTAAAGACGGTCAGCAAAGAAATGCCGACGATGACCAAGACCAAGGTAGAAAGGCCGATGAGGGTAAAGGTTTTTTTCTGTTGATCGGACATGTCTATAATCTAATTTCTCTAATTTTCTCGAATTAGTTCGAATGTTTTATAAAGTGTCCCAGGGGGTGCAGGCGCTAGCAGAGCAAGCGCGGCACTGGACTTCGTAGGTGCCCGGTAGGGTGATGGGGAAGGTGACTGATTGCCGGGGGTTGCTGCTACTGACGGCGATGGTGGTAAAGGCGCCTTCGTCGACTTGATACTGGAAGTCGTAGCGGGTAACCAGGTTGGCGGCGGTACCACCGGCGGTACAGGTAAAGGTGGCGGAGTCGCCGATGGCGGGAGCGGGGACGTCTGAGGCTAGGCCCGCGCAGACAAAGGTGTCGGCTGGGGGGGTGGGTGGGGTTTCGGTGGTGGTTGTAGTAGTTTCGCCGCCGCCTTGGGCAGTGGAGCAAGCTGAAGAATTTACCATACTTCTGACAAAATGTGACGTGCCGTCTGCGTAAAGACAGTCGATTTGCTGAGTGCCGCAATAGTTTGAATCGAATGGGGGGAGTGATGAGGATGATTGGGCGTTGGTGGTATTACAACCATTAAACAAGCCAAATTCGGGACATTTGTGAAGGTAATATGTGGAACATTGGCTGGTGTCGCCCGTGCCAATGTCTACAGTATTTCCTGACCTTTCGGAGCTTTGATTGCTATCAGCAGGTAAGTTACAAAAATTGCCTGGGGCACATTCATCCCCGGAATTACAGGTGCTACCATTGGTGGTGCGGTTGGGTCTTTGTTCATACCTGTCGCCAACGACCGCAAAACAAAGGTTATAGTCGGCTCCGATAATCACTTGTCCGCAGCGATCTTGGGCGGCTTCCTGGCAGCCAGACCAGCCAGAACCTGTACCAATATAAAAACCACTACAGTCACCACAGTATTGACAGGCGTCGCCCTCTGCAGCTGAACAAGAAGCTTGATCGGCATAACTGACTCTGTTGCCGGTGCCAGTAGTGCCGCCCGTTCCCGTACCACCAGTGCCACCGGTGTTGCCGGTTTGCTGTATCCAAACGCCGTTGTTACATTGCCAGACGGATCCGTCGGCTCTAGTGTTTGTTTGGGTGCCAGAACATTCAGTGCCGGCGGTGCCGGCGCAGCCTGAGAAGGTGGAATTCCAAGTGCCGGAAGTGCAGTAGCATTCACAGCCGTTCATGTTTGCATCATGACTGCTGGCGGTATAACGACCACCAACAGCACCACCACCACTGCTGTCGGGTTTGTTGCTTCCACACCAACTATTACAGGTGTTCTGGTCGAAGGCACTATAGTCTCCGCCTGCACTAGTGTCACTGCCCGGTGGCGGTGCAGTGGTATCACTGCCGCTACTTACTGGTCCGCAAGCTATCGTACCTTCAGAACAGCTGGAATAACCGACGCTTGGACATAAGTTACCCCCGTAGTTTTGAAGACCGCTGGCGGCACAACCTGCCGCTGTATCGCAGTAAGTACCGCAGCCTGAGGCCTTTTGTTGGATGTCTTGCTGTTGGCCGGAGAGGTAGATGCCCACGGCCAAGGCGCCGCCCAAGAAAATAAACATGGCCAGGGCGCCGAAGATGACTTTTTTGGGGATGCTACTCAAGCCGCCGGATTTGGGAGCACTGGGGGCGGGCGGGGGGGGGCCTGCCGGTGGTGGAGTCAGAGACGGGACGCCAGGCTGGGGAGCCTTGCCCATGGCTGACTGGAGCATTTCTCCGGCAACCTGAGTGGGGTCCATAGCTGGCTGGCCGGGTTTGGCGGTGGGGGGGGTGAGTGGTGGAGTTGGGGTGGGTGAGTCCATCGATTTAATTTAAAGTTAAAAGTTAAAAATTTAAATAATGAGCAATGATTGATAACTAAAAACTTTTAAAATAACAAAAAGCTACCCAAAAAGGGGGCTTGAGATAATAGTAGAGGTTTTAGGTGGGGGTTGTCAATCGAAATATATATTGAGAGGGATTGGGTAGGGGTGGGGGAGCCGGGGTGGAAGATGGGTAAAGAAGTTGGTGAGATAAACGTATGTTGACTCGTTGTTTAAAGTTACACTGTAATCTTTTTAGACAGGACCAGGCCGGAGGAGATGAGGAGAAGCCCAAGGAGAGTGATGACGATGGTGGGGGTGGTGGTGCCGGCTGTGGGGATGCCGGAGCCGCTTGAAGGGATGGAAACGCGGGCGGAGCCGGAAGCGGTTGGGCTCGGGGAGGGTTTGGGGGTTGGGGTGGGGGTGGCGGTTTGGCCCGAAGGAGAGGAGGTGAGGGCGGGAAGCTCTGACTCCCCTGCTGCCATGACGACGAAGGAACGTTTGAGGGTTTGGAGAATACCCTTGGCATCGGTGTAGGAAATGGTGATGGTGTGGTTGCCGGCGGCTAAGTTGGCCGGGGGCGACCAAGCAAAAGAGCCGTCGGTGTCGGTGGTGAGCTGTTCTTCGTAAATGGGGTCGGACTCGACGGTGATGGTGATCTTGGTGTTGGCGGGGGCGGTGCCGATGATTTCCGGCTTGGTGGTGTTGACGGTTTCGCCGTCGAAGCTCGGGTTAGCCAAGGTAATGGCCGAGCCGGTGGCCGGAGTGACGCCACCCAGAGGCTTGGTGTCAAACTGGCTGGTGGCGGACTGGGTAGCTTCTGCGTCCTCACCGGTGTCGGTGGGAATAAGCCGAGACTCTTCTTGGGCGGTGAGGTTAAATGTTTGGCCGAGAGTGATGGTGGGGGGGCTCTCCTGGAAGGCACCAAGTTCGGCCGTACCGGTGGTGGTTTCCCCGGTGGCGCTAATAATCTCGAGGCTGGCGGAGTCGGAGTCGGAGTACTTATAGAGAGCGCTTAAGTTGGTGGTGCGAAGCTCGGCTAAGTTAATGACCCAAGAGCCGGAGTTTCTGACGAGGGCGGAGACGGGGGCGGCGCCGGGGATATTGGCGTAGACGATGGCGCCGACGGCCGGAGTCTGGGCGTTGGTGACGACGTTGCCGGAGAGGACGGCGGTGCGGCCGGCGGTGTTGAGCTGCGTGCCCAAAGTAATCTCAAAAGGTTGGCCGTTGTTGTCGTAGAGGCCGGAGTCGCCGGAGCCGAGCTTAAAATAGTACTTGGTGCCCGGAGACAGGCCGTGGATGGTGACGTAGTGGAGGCGATAATTGCCTGGGCTATCGGAGATTAAGTCGCGCTCGTCGGCCTGGGTGGTGGAGAGTGAAGTGGTGGTGCCGTAGCGCAGGAAGCCAGAGGTGGCGGAATCGGTGAGCCAAGAAACGGTGAAGGAGTCGCTGCTGACCCCAGTGATCTTGATTTGCTTGGGGGCGTGCTCCGGGGAGGCTTTGGGGAGAAAGTTGGTGCTTCGGCCCACGGCCAGAATGCCGGCGACGCCGCCCACCAGGAGGACGAGGATGCCGATGATGGTAGGAATCCTCTTTTTGAAAATGCTTTGTTGAAAAAAATCTGCCATAACGACTTGATCCAAAAATTTCAGGTTAGAAACCTGCTGTTAGATTGGTACTAAGTAACATGGTAGCGTGTGGAGAGGGATGTGGCAAGATGCCATAAAATAATTTTTCAATTTTCAATTTTCAATTTTGCAATTTACATTGAATTTTTAAGGTCCAATGACGATGACTGGAACAGATTGGTTTATGAATGCTTAATACTTAATACTTGTCCCTGTCCCCTAGGACGCGGGGGTGCCTGAAGGGCTGGCGGTGGGAGAGGGTGAAGGGGTGGGAGTGGCGGAGGCGCTGGCGGTGGGAGAGGCTGTTGGCCTGGGGGTCGGGGCGGAAGAGGGCTTGGGAGCAAAGACCAAGTTGGCTTCGAGCTGGGACAGGTCTGACAAACTCAAGTGGGTGCGGTTTTGGAGCTCGCCTATGATATCCAAGTCTAAGTTGGGGTTGACGGCCTCAATTTGTTGTTGGATGACTTTGGTGGGCTTGGGTTTGTTGTAGGAGCGATAAATCTCAAAGCCAATCCAAGCAATGACGGTGATAAAACTAAACATGGCGAGGCGGTAGAGGTTGTATTTTCGCTGGAGGCTTTCCCTGGATTCGACTTTCATATTGAGTTAATGAGGAATGAGTAAGAAGTAAGAAATAATGAATGATGGGATTTGGTGCTTAATTGCTATGGTTTGGTGGGGGTGGGTGCTTGGTAGTAGGCCCTGAGGGTGACGGTCATTTTGAGGGTGTTATCCTCTTTGTCTTCGGGGCGGGAAAAGGAAGCGGCTTCGACGCGCAGCACGCGGTCGAGGCGGTTTAAGTCTTCGAGGAGCTTTCTATGGGTCAACTGGTCGGGAGCAGAGACGGTCATAACGATAGTAAATGAGGGAAAGGCGTCGGTGGATTTGGAGGGTGGTTCCTGGCTTTTGGAGAAGGCGGTCATGGGGTCAGTGCGCAGGCTGTCGATAGTGGTGGCATTTTTGTAGGCTAAGTATTCAAGCTGCAGCAGGAGAAGGTTTTGGTTGGGACCGGCGGGGATGGCGGTGTCCAAGAGGCTTAATTTGTCCTTGGCGACCAAGAATTCTTCCTGGACGGAGGAGAGGGCGCCGATCTTTTGGGCGAGTTTTTGGTCGATGTCTTTTTTCTGGTCGATCTCCTTGATGAGCTGGGAGACGGTCGCCAAAGTGGGACGGATGGCGGCAAAGCCAAAAAAGGCGACGGTTACTAAGGTGAGGATGAGGGCGGTGGAGGTCTGGGCGACGGGTTTTTGGTAGATGCCGCGGACTTGCCTTAAGTAAGTTTTGTAACGAAGGGCGGTGGTGGGGCCGTTTTGGTTGTTCATAGGTCGGGCTCCTTTTGGCTTGCCGCGGGAGCGGTCTTGGCGGGGACGGGAGCGGTGTCCTTGAAGCCGGCACGGATGCCAAAGTTGATGCCGGCGCCTTCTTCGCCGGCGGCAATGGTGTCGAGGCTGACCCCTACAAACCTCTGATCGGTCTTTAAGGCGGTCAAGAAACCGGAGAGGTCGGCGGGAGAGAAGGCAAGGGCTTCGAGAGCAAAACCGTCGGAGCGGATCGAGAGGTTGTTGAAAGTGATGGTGTTGGGGGCGTTTTGGTCGAGAAAGTCAAAAAGCTCGAGGATCTGGACGCGGGAGTGGAGTTGCCTGATAAAGTCGGTTTTTTTCTGGACGGCGCGCACTGAAGTTTCGAGGTCGCCGAAGGACTCGATGATGGCTTGTTTTCTAAGGATGGCTTCATTCAAGTCGGTGAGCTGGCGGTCGAGAGTAAAGCGAGAGAGGAAAGTGAGGATGACGATCATCTCGGTAAAGACGACGATGTAGCGGCCGGTAGAAAGCGACCAGGTGAGGACCCGGCCGACGGGGCTTCTGGTGAAGGAGTCGTGGGGGAGGAGGTTGACTTCGACTTCTTGGTGTTTGTGGGACAGGGAGGGCAAGGTTGGACGAATGCTAAATGACAAAGTTTTTGTTACTAACAATGAGCACGAGGCGAGTTGTGCTAGAAGTTAGCTTACCAGGTTTGGGGGAGGGAGACAATTGAAGGGGCGACAAAGTGTCGAGGTAACGAAGCGAAAAATCAAAAACTGGATGGCTCGATTGTCGGATTGTCCCATTGTCACTATAAGGCTTGCCGACAATGAAACAATTGGACGTCATCCTGGAAGGAGCGAAGCGACTGATAGGATCTAACACGGTGAGATTTTATCGTCCTTCGACAAGCTCGGGGCTCCAGAATGACAAACGGGGAGAATTATTTCGAGGCTTTTTTGGCTAAGCTTGACTTGGCTTTGGCGACTTTTTTGGTGGTCTTTTTGGCTTTAGGTTTGACGAGCTGCTTTGGGGTTGGAGCGGAGAGCTTGGCCAGTTGACTCTTCATGCGAGCGGCTTTGTTTTTGTGGAGCAAGTTTTTCTTTTGGGCGCGGTCGATTGCCTGGTAGGCGGCGGGGAGTTTGCTGGCGTCTTTGGAGTCGCGGGCGGCTTTGACGGCTAGCTTCATGCGGTTTCTGACTTTGAGGTTGACGGTGGTGCGGCGCTGGTCGCGTCTTAGGGCCTTTTTGGCGTTCTTTAAAATTGGCATAGTTTATGGTTAATAATTAATGTCTACGATCGACAATCAAAGATCTATGATCTAAGTGCAGGGGTGAATTATAGCAGAGACCAGGGGAAAAGAAAACTAAAAATGAAAAATGAAGAACTAAAAACCACAAGAAAAACTTAAAATTATTTATTAATGAGGCTTAATACTTGATACTAATCCCTATTCCCTGTTTTTGTTGATGGAGATGGGTGGATGGGTGGGTTATGATATAGTGGCTATAGCCTGCTTTTTATGTATTAAATTGGCGAAGGAGGCCAGAATGACGCAAGGACCAGAATCAAAACAATTAACTCCAATGGAAGCTCAAGATGCCTTCAGACAGGAGTTGTTGGGCCAGGGACCGGAAATACCTTTCAAGGATGTCTGGAAGATTACAGATCGGGTATTTGAACGGTCGGGTATTGGCTTTGGCCCGGGCGTTGACGAAGTGGAGTTGCTTCTTGATGGATAAAGAACTTGGACTTCTGAGAATTGACATGGAGAGGAAGGTGGTAATCCTTAATCCAACCTTTGTCCAGAGGTACGGGGAGAAGCCACAAGAATAAAGGCGAGCTTGTCGATGAAAGTTTGGGGCATGAGGGGATTTTAGGTGTTTACTTGGGCGGAGTCATCAGACCCGCTTAAGAGATTGGCAGGTAGGTTTGGTCTTAGTTTTAGGTAGGAAATTGTTAAAGGCTATGCACCGTGAGCGAAACAGACAGAGGATTATAATGCCGCAGAAATCATCCAGGGTAGGTCTTTAGAACCCGTCCTTGTGACTTCAACAACATGCTTATTTTTACTTCTGAGTCTTTGTCTTACTGTGACGCTGTAACGGGAAAAATTCTCGTCACCGTAGTCAAACATCACAATGTTTGCGTTTTTAGGAATTTCTACATCTGTCTTATAAACAGATATATAAGTCATAAATTTCTCGAATAGATCAAGATATTTGTCTTTATGGCTGTGATAAATCGTTTGTGTCATTTTTGTGCCTCTACTTTAGTTATATAGGAATCTATATAAAATTCAAGCTTGTTTTTGATGTTTTTGACTGCCCATCTAAACTGGGAAGCTGGTATTTTCTTTTTACTTTTCTTTTGAATTATCCTTTTGTTATTGCCCCATGGAGTGTTAATTTTGTATTTATTGTGTATATGGAAGACTCCCGATTGGGGATCGTTATGAGAGTTGCAATGTCTAATAATTGTTTTCCATTCACCTTCTGTGAGTATTTCTAAGCCTACAGAAAATTTGATGATATCTTTCTTATTGCTTTTCGTACCAATACGGGCAGTTTTGTATCTAATTCTTATTCTTGTTGTTTCGTCTACTTCAAAGAAAAATTCTTTTCTGTTTGGGTGTCTATACCAGTCTTCAGGATTAGGCATTGGTTTATCATACTTACTTTAAGTTTCCTTGAAAATTAAACAACAAAAACCCTGCCATAAGCAGGGACAGCACTTGTATTATACCAAATCAAACCCAAACCCCCACTCCTCCATTGAACATTCTCACTAAAAACAGGCGGGTGTTGGCCCGCCTGTTGTGAGTTTCGTTAAATCCATCCCTCGACTGTGCTCGGGATTGCCAGGTCTGACGACTTGGCTTACATTCCCATGCCCATGCCGCCCATGCCGCCCATACCGGCAGCGCCGGCGTCGTCTTTCTTCTCGGGAAGATCGGTGACGAGGCACTCTGTGGTGAGGATCATGCTGGCCGCGGAAGCGGCGTTTTGCAGAGCGGTTCTGGTCACTTTGACGGGGTCGAGGACGCCGGCTTTGACCATGTCCTCAAACTTGAGGGTGCCGGCGTTAAAGCCGAAAGTGGGACTTTCTGACTTTAAGATTTCCTTGATTACCCAACCGTCATCTTGGCCGGAGTTTTTGGCAAGCATTCTGGCGGGTTGCATCAGGGCATTTCTGACGATGTCGATGCCGACCTCTTCGTCGCGGTTTTCCGGTTTTAGAGCGTCTAAGGCTTTGCTGGCCCGGAGGAGGGCGACACCACCGCCGGCGACGATGCCTTCTTCGATGGCGGCTTTGGTGGCCTCGACGGCGTCTTTGACGCGTTCTTTGAGTTCGCGCAGTTCGATCTCGGTAGCGGCACCGACGTTGATGACGGCGACACCGCCGGCCAACTTAGCGAGGCGCTCTTGGAGCTTCTCGCGGTCAAAGTCGGAGTCGGTGTCGGCGATCTCTTTTTTGAGCTGGGAGACGCGGGCGTTGATTTGCTTTTTGTCGCCTTTGCCGCCGACGATTCTGGTCGCATCCTTGGAGGAGCGAACGGAGTCGGCCTGACCGCAGTCTTCCAGGGTGGCGGAGTCTAACTTGCGGCCTAGATCCTGGGCAATGACGGTACCGCCGGTCAAGATGGCGATATCCTCAAGCATGGATTTTCGTCTGTCGCCAAAACCGGGGGCTTTGACGGCCAAGATATTGAAGGCGCCGCGTAATTTATTGACCACCAAAGTAGCCAAGGCTTCGCCGTCGATGTCGTCGGCGATGATGACCAAGTTTTTGGTGACTTTGACGGCGCTCTCGAGGAAGGGGAGAAGGTCGGCGATGGCGCTAATCTTCTGGTCGGTGATCAAGATGTGGGGGGCGTCGATGACGGCTTCCATGGAGTCGGAGTCGGTGGCAAAGTAGGCGGAGGCGTAGCCTTTGTCAAACTCCATACCTTCTTTGTGCTCGATCTCGAGTTCAAAACCTTTGGACTCTTCGACTTCGACAACACCGTCTTTGCCGACCAATTTGAGAGCTTCGGCGATCTTTTTGCCAACCATAGGATTTTGGGCCGAGATGGTGGCGACTGATTCCCAGTCGGATTCTTTGACGGTCTTGGCGGTCTTTTTGAGGTAAGCAACGACGGCGGCAACGGCCAGATCGAGACCGCGCTTGACCAACATGGGGTTACTGCCGGCGGTGATGTTTTTCATGCCGCTACCGACCAGGGGTGGCGGTAGTGGTGCCGTCGCCGGAGGCGTCGTTGGTTTTACTGGCAGCCTCTTTGACCAACTGGGCGCCCATGTTTTCGAAAGGGTCGGCGAGGTCAATTTCTTTGGCGACGGTAACGCCGTCGTGGACGACGTTGGGGGCGCCCCATTTTTTGTCGAGAGCGACGTTCCTGCCACGGGGGCCAAGAGTAGTAGTGACGGCTTGGGCAAGCTGGTTGACGCCGGAGACCAATTTTTGGCGGGCGGCGTCGGAGAAGAGAAGTTGTTTGGACATGTTTGTTAGGGATTGGGGGTTAGTATTAAGGGGTAAGGGAGAAAACTAAACCTAAGGCCCTCCTTAAAGTCATTGATAATATTATTTAACGATAGCCAAAATGTCCTCGAACTTGAGGAATTGGTATTCGATTTTGCCGATCTTGACGTCGTTGCCGCCCCATTTTTTGTAGACGACGGAGTCGCCTTTTTTGACCGGGGAGGTGATTTTGGCGCCTTGGTCGGTGGTCCAAGTGCTACCAACGGCCAGGACGGTGCCCTGCTGGGGCTTTTCGTCGTGGGAATCGGGCAGATAAATACCAGAGGCGGTCTGGGTTTCGGCTTGGCTGGGCTCGACTAAAACATAACCGGGCAAAGGCTGGAGAGAGGAGGGGGTAAGAGTTTTGGTTTTGATTTTGATTTTGGCTTTGGACATAGAACTCCTTTTATTAGTGGTGACTAATTGATAAGTAAAGATGACTAGTCAATAGAAAGCAGTCAACAGGCAAGTGATATATTAATTCTATCACTCCAAACTGTCAAGTGCTACTAGTAAGTTGTGGCGAGTGATAAAAAATGGCTGGATGGTTGGGGGGTGATGAAAACCCGCGGCTGGAGCGGGAGTAATCGGGCAGGGGAAAAATCAGTTGGCGGGGTGCTGGTCTTGGTGGTGGTTGGCAGCTTCGGGAGCGGGGTTGACGAGGTTGTGGCTGTGAGACTGGTGGAGGATGCGGACCTCGGAGAGGAGAACGTTTTCGCAGACTAAGCCTTTGCCGGAAAAGTTGGAGTTTAACTCGTTTCGGAGGAGGTTTTCGATCTGGTCGCGGTCGTGCTGGATATCATCGAGAGACAGGCTTAAGAAAGCGTTGCTAATTTTGGACCTGGCGACAGGGCGGACGATCTTACTGACAAAGTTCTCGCCGACGTTTTCCCAAAGCTCTGGGGCTTTGCCCTTGTCGATCTTGAACTGGATGGAGCCTTCGATCTCGATGTCGTGGCCATCCCTGGTGGTGGTCTTGATGGAAGTGTCGCCGAGGGCTTCTTTGTTGTTGTTGGTATCAAAACTGTTGTTGATGGTGTACTCGAGAATTTGGGCGTTGAAGAGCTTGGCGATCTGCCAGAAGGGGATCTTTAAGTGCAGGCCCGGGCCCCAAGTGTAGGGGAGGACGCCGCGACCGCGGTCATAGACGCAGGCGACGTGGCCGGGGGGCACGGAGATAAAAAAGCCGCCGACGACTTCGTCAACTAAAAAACCGACAACGAGGCGATCAAATTCCATAATGGGTTAAGGGGAGTAATGTAGGAAGTAATGAGTAATGTCTAGCTGTATTTTAACCCAAGCGGGAGGGTTTTTCACCATTTTCAGGCTTTGGAGCGGTGGAGGGGGCAGAGTCTGCTCCTGCCGGAACGGGATTGACGCCCAAAGTGTCTAGGCGAGTGAGGAACTTACGGTAGAGGCGCATGAGGATGCGAAGGGTGGTATAGAGGATGCTAAACCAGAGGGTGGTGATGACAAAAAGCTTTTTGCCGGCTGGGAGGAAGAGGAAGATAAAGAACGAGGCTAGGGGCAAAATGAGGGTATAGCGGACAAATTCATTCCTGGTGGTGGGGAAAGGGGAGTCGATCAAGTTGACGGCTTCGACGATAAAGATGGTGATGGATTGGATAAAGTTTAAGGTCAAGTTGGGGTGGGTCAAGTCGTATTTGCCCAAGAAAACGAGGGCGTTGTGGGGGACGGCGATGTCGGGCATAAAGGAGTAGAGAAGGTGCATGTCGGCGCCGCCCAGGCCGGTAGTGAAGATACGGTAGAGGATAAAAAAGATGGCCATTTGGATGGTGAAGTTGATGGCTTCGGAGATGATGACGCGGCGGTTTTTTTTGAAAGTTTTGCGGATTTCTTCTTTTTGGAGAATGGGATTGTTACGGTATTCGTCCCTAGTGCGGTTGATGTTTTCTTCGATGTCGCGGCGCTCTTTTTGGGTCCTGGTGGCCGAGATGGTCAAGGGGAGCATGAGAATGCGGATGGTGATGGTGAGGAGAATAACGGCCACACCCATGTCGGCGTGTTGGCCGGGGATACGGGAGAGGCCGTCGTAGTAGGCGACCAGGAGGTTAAAAAAAGGCTGGTAGATGAAGGTGGTGATGAAGCCCATGAGATAATGGCTAATGGCAAATGGCTAATGGCAAATGGCAAATGGCTAATGGCTAATGGCTAATGGCTAATGGCTAATGGCAAATGGCAAATGGCTAATGGTGATTCTAGCTTATTTGGGGAAGGTTGAGGAGGCGACGCGTGCTGGCGACGTCTTGTTTGATTTGGGCGGACAAGGCGGCGGGGGAGGGGAAGTTTTTGACGGGCCTTAAATAGTGCTCGAGAGAAAAAGATAACACTTTGGGGACGGGGGCGAAAGTGTGCTCGAGGACAAAGACTTCCAGGACGGGCTTGGGGGAAGCGAAGACGGGAAGAGGGCCAAAGTGAAAGGCGCCGGGAAAACGCTGGCCGGCGACAATAACCCAGCCGGCATAGACGCCGTGTTTGGCTGTTAAACCCTTGGGGATGGTGAGGTTTAGGGTGGGAAAGCCGAGAAGCTGGCCGCGACCATGGCCAGAGATAACCTGGCTTTTAAAAGTATTCATTCTTCGTTGGGTTTACTTGAACTTTGTTAATGCTAATAGGGTCCTGTCGGGCGCTTTCCCCCGTCCGACATCCTCGTCTCAGACACGCTTGAGAACTGCGGGTGCTCGACGGGGGACCCCCTGCGCCCGCCACCCTTTCGGCTTTTTTGATTTAACTCTATTTAGGCGGGAGACTTGATAAACGGCGAAGAATAAGGCGGCGGCGGCCAGGTATTGACTGAGGGCAAGAACGTTCTTATAGAGGAAGATGTCGATAAGCACGGCGGTTAGGGGGAAGAGGAGTTCGATAATGGTCGCGACTTTAGCCTGTGTAAGCTTTAGGCCTTTGTAGTAGATCCAGAGGGCGACCAGACCGGTGGAGAGGGAGATAAGCAGGAGGCGGCCGAGTTGAGAGGTAGAGGGGGCAGAGAGGGAAGGGCTTTGTCCTAAGATAAAGACGGCAAAAAAGGCCATGATGGTGGTGAGCAGAAACCTAAGGCCGGTGACGGTGGTTTGGGAATACTCGAGGAGAGTAAAACGGGAAAAGGCGGTGGATGAACCCCAAGCAAAAGCGGCGCCAACGGCAAAAAGGGCGGCGAGGGCGGTCTGGTTGCCGGTTTGAAGATTGACCTGGCCGCCGGGGAAAGTGACGAAGTAGGCGGCGGCGAGGGCCAGGGCGGCCCATTTAAGGTAGGCGGGGGTGATTTTTTCTTTGAGAATCAGGGTGGCGGCGGAAACGGCGAAGATGGGTTGGAGCTTTTGGAGGAGGAAGACGACGGAGAAGGAGATAAAGCCCACTTTGGTGAGGGCGGTGGTAAACCAGAGAGTACCGAGGAGACTGCTGAGGAAGCTGATCCAGAGGAGGGAGCCGAAGTGTCTGGGGCTGACGGCTTTTTTCCTGAGGGCGGGGAGAAGGAAGGGAAAGATGATCAGAGTACCGATAAAGTGTTCATAAAAAACGATGGTGATGGGTGGGAGGGTAAAGAGGCTGCGGCGCAGAATGCCGTCCAAGCCCCAGAGGATGGCAGCAAGGGCAATAAAAAGGGGGCCGGTGGTTTTAAGCTTCATGGGAAGTGGGGGCATTGATCATCTGGGTAGTGGAGACTCGCGGATTGTGGTGGTGGACTATTTTAACAGTTCCGCCGTGCTTTTTGAGAATGGCGCGCTTGGCCTGCTGGTGGGGGGAGTGGGAGGAGATGGCTAGGATATGGGGCTTGATGAGTCCAATCAGGTGGTCGTGATCCTTTGGGGTGGAGAAGTTTTTGGGGAGGATAAAGACGTGGTCAACAAAAGGGAGGGCGGTTAAACTACGGGCGCGTTTTGTCTGGGGATTGACGGGGCGGCCGGGGCCTTTGATTTGGGTGACGCGAAAGTCCGACTCGATGCCGACGAGGAGCAGGTCGCCAATCGCCTTTGCTTTTTTGAGGAAATTTAAGTGCTCCTGATGAAGAACATCAAAGACGCCGGTAGCCAGGATGATGGTGTCGCCTTTGCCTCTGGCATTATTGATATTGTTGATGATTGTCTTGAGAGAGAAAGACATGAGCCGTATTTTAGCTAAAAGTAACAAGGTAACAAAGTATTGGAGTAACAAGGCTTTGGAGAAATTAAGGGGAAAGGCCCAATTTGGCTAGTTTCCGGTGATATTTGGTGAGGACCTGAAGACTCGTGTTTCTCGGGTGAAAATAGGCTGATCCGGGTGTAATTAATTCGTTGGTGAGCCGTTTGTTCATATAAAGCCTTTGGAGGCGGTAGGCGGTGGGGTGGAGGAGAGCGGGGGAGTGCGGAAAACTGGTTTCTGGTTTTTTGGGTATTTGGGTATTGGGAAGGTATTGTTTGACCCAGCGGTTTTGGTAGAGAAAGTGCTGGTGGACGAGGGGTGGGGCGACTAAAGGCTTGGCTTGGACGACTTCGTGGGCAGTATAGAGGTCTTGCTTGGACGGGGGAATGAGTAAGTGGTCGGTGTCCAAGTAGAGGTTGGCGCAGATTTTGTCGGTGACTTGCCTACTGGCGTGACTAGTTTCGGGTTTTCTTCTTTTTCCGGTGAGTTCCAGGAGCCCAGTCAAGAGTAATCTGGAGGTCCATAAGTGACCGGGTTTGGTGATGATCATAATGTCAATATCGTCGAATTTATTGGCATTACCGATGGCAATGGTGCCGGTGAAGTAAAGGGCCAGCAGACCCGGGACGCGGATGAGCCACTTCCCCACTCGCTCCCCTACTTTCGCCTTTTTTTCGGATATGTGGAGTTTGGGTTGTTTACGGGCAAAGAGCCTTTCCCGACCTTGGAGGGCGAAAAATGTTGGTTGCTCCCCTACCCCGGGTGAGCTGATAATCCGATGGTTGGTGACAAGTTGGCTTAGAGTGCTGGCGACGACGGCCTGACTTACTGGTTTGTCGTAGATCAAAAAACGGTGTAACTCCCCTAGCGTCAGGGCGAAGTCAAAAATATCTGCGTAGGCGAGAGTCCTGAGAATGGCGGCGTGAACGGGCGGTTTTGACATAGTAATTTAAGTGCAAGTGTACTACCAAAGTGAAAAAAGGCGAAGGGGGCTTGTGGGGAGTGGCCGCAAAATGATTAAATTGAGGAAAGTAAATCCGTGGAGGAATATGCCCAAGAAAAAAATGAAGTATGCGGGGTTTGGCGAGAGGTTGATGGCGATGATTATTGACGGGTTGATTTTGGCGGCGGTGGGAATTGCGATCAGGGGGGTGGGGCTATCCAACTTTTACGAAAAGATTGATGTGTTTGTGGGGGCGGTCTATATTATCTACTTCTGGGTAAACCGGGGCGGGGCGACGATCGGCAAGAACGTGATGAAGATAAAGGTGGTAACGACCGAAGGCAAACCTGTGAATTACCAGAAAGCCATAATCAGATACTTGGGATATATTGTGAGCGGCCTCCCAGTGTTTTTAGGATTTTTATGGGTATTGTGGGACGACAAAAAACAGGGGTTTCACGACAAGATCGCGGGGACGGTGGTGGTGAAGATTTAGTTACGAGCGTCTAGGGACTGGCGTCTAGTTATTTGGAACTGGAGTATTGGGAGAGGACTTGGGTAACGCCTTGGGCGGTAGTGGTAAGGGCGGTCTTGGATTCGGCTCCCCCACCTACGGCGTTGACGGCGTCTTCGTAGTACTTGATGATGCGATCGTTTAAGCCGTTATCGAAAGTCCGGGAGGAAAGATACCAACTTTGGGCGTTGGGGGCACCTTGGATGTAGGCGCCCACATAAGGATCACTCAAGAGCTGGTCGGCCATGTCTACTCGAGAGAAAGGTTCGCCAAAAAGGCGGTTGCTGCTGGCGGCGGTGTAGAGTTTACGGAGGACTTCTTTGGAACTTAAATAGTCGAGAAGTTGCCAGGAGGCGTCTTTGTTTTTGCCGGTGGCGGAGACGCCTTCGACCCAATAAGAGGCCCAGGTGATTTCGGAGTTGGGCAGCTGAGGAATGGGGACGATGGCGAACTCCAGGATCGGGTTGATTGTGCGGATTTCGTGGGCGCGCCAGGAAGGGGCGATGATCATGGCGGCTTTTTCGGTGGCAAAAGCGAAAGTGGAGGCGGGCAAGGTGTCGTTCCAGACGCCGTCGTTGGTGGAAAAGAGGGTGTAGAAAGTGAGGGCGTCGCCGGCCAAAGAAGTGGTGGGGTCGGCTGGGTCGGCGCCATTTTGCAGGAGCATCAGACCCAAAATATCGGAGAAGTTGTCGACGTTGCCGGCGGTACCCAGGGCGATGCCGGCCCGCTGGATTTGGCCTTCGTTTTTGATGGTAAGTTGGGTGGCGGCGGTGCGGAGTTCTTCCCAGGTTTTGGGCGGTGTCAGGCTGGCGTCCTGGAAAATCTTTTTGTTGTAGTAGAGGCCAAGACCGTCAAACATCAGGGGAATACCATAAAAAGATTTGGCCGATCTTAAATCGGAAGCCATGATGGGGTAAAAAGTGGTTTGAAACTCATTGACGCTCATGGCTGAATCCGGGATGGAGTCTAAGTCTTTTTTGAGCATGGGGACCCAGGTGTTGTGGAAACGAAAGATGTCGGGGCCGTCGCCTCGGGCGAGGGCTGACTGCAAGCGTTCACGATAATCCTTGGGCGATTGCTCTAGATATTTGATGGTGATGTTGGGGTGGCTGTCCTGAAATTCCTTGAAGACGTCTTGGAGGACGGTGGAGGATTCCCAGAGACCCCAATAAGTGAGTTCGGTCTGTTTGCCGGCGGTTTGGGTGGCGTTTTGGCCGGTGGATGATGGCGGGGTGGGCGGATTGGTGCCCTGGTTACCTAAGAATCTGAGGACAACGAAGGCGATGATGGCGGTGGCGGCGGCAAGAAGCAACAGGGGGATTAAGAAGCGAAAGGGAGACTTTCTGACCTGGCCGGCAGAGGCCGATTCAGATTTGAAAGCGGGGTTTTCCTGGGGGGGCGCCGGAGGGGGGGGGGGGGGGGGGGGGGGAGGGGCAGGGCCAAAA
>CAYMQI010000004.1:0-162 GCA_964392715.1 uncultured Pseudomonadales bacterium
AAAAGTCTCGTCAAATCATCGGGCCGTAGGGCATACTCCCGAGCCACTTCGTTGCTAATCACGTTCGACTTAACCCAGTAAGCCAGGGACGACTCCAAAGTCATCATCCCCACCCCGCCGGACGTCTGGATAATGTTGTCAATCTGGTAATTCTTGCCCTCG
>CAYMQI010000004.1:172-2155 GCA_964392715.1 uncultured Pseudomonadales bacterium
CTGCCGAAGTCGCCAACATCACCTCCATCACCGGAATCCGCCCTCCCGCCACCGCCGGCACCAGCCGCTGGGCAAACACCGCCTCAATCGACGAGGCCAGTTGGTTCCTGACTTGGTTTTGTTGGTTCTCCGGAAACACGTCAATAATCCTGTCAATCGTCTGCGCCGCCGAATTGGTGTGCAGCGTGGCAAACACCAAATGTCCCGTCTCCGCCACCGTCAGCGCCGCCGCGATCGTCTCATAATCGCGCATCTCTCCCACCAACACCACGTTGGGGTCCTCACGCAAAGCGCTCTTGAGAGCCCCGGACCACGAATGGGTGTCGTGGTTCATCTCCCGCTGGGAAATAATGCTCTTTTGGGGTGTGTACAAATACTCAATCGGGTCCTCAATTGTCAGGATATGCACCGCGCGGCTTTGATTGATCTCCTCAATCATCGCCGCCAAACTCGTCGACTTGCCCGTACCAGTGGGCCCGGTCACCAACACAAATCCCTGCTTAAGTTTAGTGATCTCGTGGCATACTGCCGGCAGCTTCAGCTCATCAACCGTCCTTACCTTAGCATTGATCAGCCTGAGGGCCAACGACACATTGCCCTTTTGGAAATAGGCGTTCACCCTAAACCTGGCTTTGTCTTGATATTGGTAGGAAAAATCCAACTCGCGGTTATTCACAAACAGTTGTTGCTGCTCAGGCGTCATCATCGCAAAGGCCAGGTTCTTGGCCACTTCAACCGTCAGCGCCGGCGTCTGCGGCAGCGCCACCAACGCCCCCTGAACACGAAGAGTCGGTATCGAACCCACCACCAAGTGTAAGTCACTGGCTTCATTTATCACCGTCACTTCCAAAAGCTGCATTATATCCATAAAAATTTATCTCGATAAATTTTTAAATTCCCCGCCTGCAACGCTTTGCCCAGCAATGCTGCAGACAGTTTTCAATCACCAATTTCCAAATTATTTAAACGTTTATTATTAAGGATTTTAGGTTTAGATATTGTTTGTAATTTGCCTGCCCGCCCTACTGGCGGGTGGCTTATGATTTGGTGCTTATTTAGCAGTATCTGGTTACTTTGTTACTTTTATACCTCGGTACTTTAAATTTCCGCCACTCTCTTCACTTCTTCGATCGTCGTGCCCCCTTCCAAAGCCTTCAAATAACCGTCTTGCTTCATCAGGATCATCCCTTCCTCAATCGCCTGTTTTTCGATCTGAGCCGCCGGCGCCCGCTCCGTAATCATCCTGGCAATTTTTTCCGACACTGGCAATACCTCAAAAATACCCACCCTACCTTGATAGCCCGTGTCACCGCATATCTCACACCCTCGGCCCTTATAAAGCACCGGCCGCGCTCCCCTCTGGTTACTTTGATTCAACCAAGCGTCATACAACACCCCCAACACCCGTTTAACATCCTCCAACATCTCCGGTGGGGGAGTGTAGCTCTCCTTGCAGTGATCACACACTTTCCGGGCGACGCGTTGGGCCGCCACCAAAGTCATCGATGAAGCCAACAAAAACGGCTCTGCTTCCATATCCATCAACCGCGGTAGTGCCCCCGATGCCGAGTTGGTGTGAAGCGTTGAAAACACCAAGTGCCCGGTCAAAGAAGCCTGGATCGCCAACTCCGCTGTCTCCTTGTCCCGGACCTCACCGACCATAATAATATTCGGGTCCTGGCGCAAAAACGACCTCAGGCCCGACGCAAAAGTCAGGCCCGCCTGCGGGTTAATCTGCACTTGATTGACCCCCGCCATTTGGTACTCCACCGGATCCTCGAGCGTCACTATATTAACCCTGGGGGTATTGATCTTGGACAGCACCGAATATAAAGTCGTCGTTTTACCGGAACCGGTCGGCCCCGTCACCAAAATAATTCCGTGCGGCACCAAAATCGCCTGCTCCAGGTTTTTGAGCGCCCGGCCCCGCAGCCCCAGCTCAGGCAATGTCGGCACCTTGCCCGTTTTTTTCAAAAGCCTCAT
>CAYMQI010000004.1:2165-5805 GCA_964392715.1 uncultured Pseudomonadales bacterium
CTTTTTCACCATCAACCGTTGGCAGTGTTGAAATACGCAGATCCACCTCTTCATTGCCCACTTTAAAATTAAACCGGCCGTCCTGGGGCAGGCGCTTCTCGTCTATCTTCAAGTCCGCCAGAATCTTGATCCTCGATACCACCGAATCGTGCACTTCCCGCGGCAGAACCAATTTTTCGTGCAGTATCCCGTCAATCCGGTATCTTACTCTCGTCCGGTTTTCCTGTGGCTCAATATGTACGTCTGACGCCCGCGCTTTGACCGCAAACGACAACACCGTCTCCACGATCTTGGCTACCGGCGCCTCACGGATCACTTGCCCCAACTCCGTCACATCCACCACTTTCTCCTTCGGGCCGGAAATATCACGGAGCGCCTCCACCACTTCGGTCGACAGGCTCTGGGCATATCTCTCTCGGACTGCCAACATAATCTCGGTCTCACTGGCCAGATAAGGCACGATCCTCATGCCGCTTTTTTTCTCCACGAACTCAATCGCCGTCAAGTCTAAGGGGTTAACCATCGCCACCGACATAGTACCGCTGACTTTGTCAAGCGCAAACGGAAAGATCTTGTACCGCTTGGCCACGCTCTCGTGCAACATACTCAAAGCCTCGGGCGACGCCCCCACTTCCGACGGTTTCACATAGGCCACATTCAGGTGTGCCGCCCGCGCCCGCGCCAACACTTCCTCGTCCACATAACCCTTTTCTTTAAGAATTTCCTCGGCCGGCTTGCCAGTGGTCACACTCTCAAGCCTGACTTCGTCAAACTGCGTTTGGCTGATCTGATTGGCCGCCAAAAGTATCGCCAACACCCCCGCCGGTTGTGGACCAGCCGCTCCAGTCGCGCTAGGGGAGGGAACCGGAGAAACCGTTGGTATACCGGCATTAATTAGGGGTTGGGCAGTATTTTGATCCATACAAAACCCGCTAGACGTTTGCTAGCTTAACTTAATTACTTCCATGCTAATATATCGACAGATCAGATGCAATCAATATGGCTACATGGTCACTTGGTTACGTGGCCCCTCAACCACCTAACCGTCAGGCCATATCACCATTGATTCAAAACCCATGCTCCAATCAATCATTTTTATCACCACCGCCAACGACCCGGCCACCCGCCTCCAACGCCTCCAACACTCGCCACTTGGCAATTTTCAGCCCAACTCCCTCGACACCTTGGTCATCACCACCGACACCACCACCGGCATTGACCACATCCGGGCAGTCAAACACTTCCTCTCCTCCAAACCGGGCATCGAGGAACAAAAAACCGCCCTCATCCTCCAGGCCGAGACCCTGACCATAGAAGCCCAAAACGCCCTGCTCAAAACGCTGGAAGAACCAGGGGCAGAAGCCCGGATCATTCTCGTTGCTCCCCACACCCACTCTCTCGCCTCCACCATCATCTCCCGCTGCCAGCTCGTCAGGGCCATCGAACCACCCACGACCGAGGACTCCAACCTTGCGCGAGACACCATCGGCCAACTCCGGTCAGCCACCATCGGCACCAAAATCACCCTCTCAGACAGTTATAAAGACCGTCAGCACGCCCTCACCCTGATCAATAGCCTTGTCCACCACTTCCGTCACCACCTCCTTACTTCACAAAGCAAAACCAACCTCGTCAACCTCACCCTGACTCTCTACACCGGCCGGCTCCTCAAACAAAACGTGGGCGTCAAGCTCGCCGTAGGTCAACTCTTCCTCCGCCTCAAGGTTTAAACGGCTTTTTGCTACGATCTGAGATCTAAAATCTACCATCTAGATACGTGTCCTATAACACTAAACTTGCGGTTATAGACACCCCCAACCACCTCTGCTAGAATGGTCTTGTTGCCTCTATAGAGGCAAAATTTTTCTGTTGACTTACCCTCCATTTCAGCATAAAAAATTAGCAACCATTTTCTCGCTACTTTTCTGAACTTATGGTTTAGTATTTAGAGTTTCCAACTTAGCATTTAGCCCTTGCCATTTACCTCAGTGCCAGATTATCAAGCCAAAGACATTAAAGTTCTCGAAGGTCTCGAGCCCGTCCGCAAACGCCCGGGCATGTACATCGGCTCGACCGACACTCGTGGTCTCCACCACTTGCTCAAAGAAATTGTCGACAACTCCGTCGACGAAGCCATCGCCGGCTTTGGCAAGCAAATCTACATTTTTCTGCGCGACGACGGTTCCGTTTCGGTCGTCGACAACGGCCGCGGCATCCCCATCGACCAGCACCCTTCCGGCCTCTCCGCTCTCGAAGTCGTCATGACCAAACTCCACGCTGGCGGCAAGTTTGAAGAAACCGCCTACCAAGCCTCCGGCGGCTTGCACGGCGTGGGTGCCTCCGCCGTCAACGCTCTCTCCCAAGCCCTGCACGTCGTCGTCAAAAGAGACGGCCTGTACCACTACCAATGGTACAAAATCGGCAATCCCCAACAAGGCGTCGAAACCCTCACCCAAGCAGCCCTCCAGGAAAAGTTCCCCCTCGAAGCGGGAGCCCTGATCGCCGAGCAGACTGGCACCCTCACTAACTTCAAGCCGGACGCCAGCATTTTTTCCACCACCGACTTCAAGATCAAGACCATCCACGACTTTATCCGCGAGCGCGCCTACCTCATGGCCGGCCTCTACTTCAAAGTCAACAACCAGAAAAACGACGAGATCCGCCACTTCTACTTCGAAGGCGGCATCAAGTCTTTGGTCGAGCACATCAACAAAAACAAAAAGCCTCTCCACAACGTCATCGCCTTCTCCGGCAATCAGGAAATAGACGGTCTCAATATCGGTGTTGACATCGCCCTCCAATACAACGACACCTACAACGAAAACGTCGAATCCTTTGCCAACACCATTAGAACCGCTGACGGCGGCACCCACGTCACTGGCTTTAGGACCGCCCTCAATAAATCAGTCAGGGATTACGCCATCAAGAACGGCCTTTTGAAATCCGAAAAAGAGTCTTTCGTCAGCGACGACCTCAAAGAGGGCCTTACTGCCGTCGTCTTTCTCAAAATGCCCAGCAACGAAATCCAGTTTGAATCCCAAACCAAATCCAAACTAAATAACTCCGAAGCCCAATCAGCCACCTACGCCGTCGTCAAAGAAAAACTCGATACTTACTTTGAAGAAAACCCGGCCGAAGCCCGCAAAATCGTCGGCAAGCTCGTCTTGGCCGCCCGCGCTCGCATGGCCGCCCGCGCCGCCAAAGACGCCGTTATCAGAAAAGGCGCCCTGGAAGGCTCCACTCTTCCCGGCAAGCTGGCCGACTGCCAGACAGGCAGTCCTGAAGAAGCCGAGATCCTCATCGTCGAGGGCGACTCGGCCGGCGGCTCAGCCAAATCGGCCCGCGATCGCAAATTCCAAGCCATCTTTCCTCTGCGGGGCAAAATCTTAAACACCGAGCGCGCCCGCCTCGACAAGATCATCTCCTTTGAAGAACTCAAAAACTTAATCATCGCCCTGGGGACCGGAATAGGGGAGACCTATGATTCCAAAAAATTGCGCTACCACCGTATTATCCTCATGAATGATGCCGACGTCGACGGCGAACACATCACCACCCTCGGGCTTACCTTCTTCTACCGCCACATGCCCGAAATCGTCGAAGGCGGCTACCTCTACATCGCCCTACCACCCCTTTACAA
>CAYMQI010000004.1:5815-34750 GCA_964392715.1 uncultured Pseudomonadales bacterium
ACAAAATCACCCACAACAAAAAAGACCAATATGTCTTCTCCGACAAAGAAAAGGAAGATTATCTCAAACAACTTGGAATCTCCGAAACAGAAAAAGGTTTACCCCGCACTGAACGAAGTTCTAGTGCGCGGGTAGATATCCAGCGCTACAAGGGCTTGGGCGAAATGAATCCGGAACAGCTTTGGGAAACCACCATGAATCCCGCCACCAGACGGCTAAAACAGGTCACCGTCGTCGACGCCCAAAAAGCCGACCAAGTCTTTACCACCCTTATGGGCGACGAAGTTCCACCCCGCCGCCGCTTCATCACCACCCACGCGCAGTACGCAACCTTAGATATTTAAATAAATTAAACTCTATTTTTCGAATTTCGCCTGCCAACCGAAGCTTCAGCGAAGGTCGGTGCTTCGAATTTCGAATTTAACCAAAAAGGAGCCCTATGGACCTCAAAATCCTCATCGAAATCCCCGAAAACTCTCGGGTCAAATACGAACTAGACGAGCAGACAAATGAGATCACCGTCGACCGGCTCATGCCTACAGCCATGGGCTACCCCGTCAACTACGGCCTGATCCTGGGCACCCACGGGCAAGATGGCGACGCCCTCGATGCCCTCATCTTTATCTCCGAGCCCATCGTCCCCGGCGTCATCATCAACTGTAAACCCATTGGCCTTCTGGAAATGGAAGACGAAGAGGGGATTGACCACAAAGTCATCGCGGTCCCCGCCACAGCCAAGATCGACCCCATCTGCGGCGCCTGGGAATCTCTTGGCGACATCCCCGAGGCCAAAAAAACCAGGATCAAACACTTCTTCGAACACTACAAGGACCTAGAGCCCGAAAAATGGGTCAAGCTCAAAGATTGGCAAGACGTCAAGGCCGCTGAAACTGTTATCGACGCCGCCATCAAACGCGCCGACAAGTAACTAATCCCGTATCATGTTTAGTCATTTCCTCGTAGGTCATTGGGATTTGATTACTTGTCCTCCGTAGCTTCAGCGAAGGAGAAGAAATTAGCAATTAGCTATTAGAAATTTTCAGGACATGTCCGACGACACCAAACCACCAGAGCTCCCGGTAGACGAAACCTCACCCGAGGAAGAAAACGGCGCCACCGAAATCCGCCAACCATATAGGACCCAGTTTGGCACCATCATCCCCACTTCCATGGTGGCTGAAATGGAAAAGTCTTACCTCGACTACGCCATGAGCGTCATCGTCGCCCGCGCTCTTCCAGACGTGCGCGATGGCTTGAAGCCAGTCCACCGCCGCATCCTCTATGCCATGAAGGGCTTGGGTCTGGCCCACACCGGCCCCTACAAAAAATCCGCCCGCATCGTCGGCGAGGTTCTGGGCAAATACCACCCCCACGGTGACACTGCCGTCTACGACGCCCTCGTCCGCTTGGCCCAGGACTTCACCATGCGCTACCGCTTGATCCGCGGCCAGGGCAACTTCGGCTCAGTCGACGGTGACTCTCCTGCAGCCATGCGTTACACCGAGGCCAAGCTCGAGGCCATCACCGAAGAGCTCCTGGTCGACATCGACAAAGACACGGTTAAGTTCGACGAAACTTTTGACGCTTCCGGCCAGGAACCCTCGGTCCTTCCCGGCAAACTGCCAAACCTCCTCCTCATGGGCTCCGACGGTATCGCCGTCGGCATGGCCACCAAAATCCCCCCCCACAACCTCAAAGAAGTCGCCGGCGCCATCACCGCCCTGATCAAACAAGGTAAATCCGAGGCCGAAAACCTGGCTATCCCCGAAGAGGGCAGGGAGGTCTACCTGGAAACCGCCGACCCCAAATCCCTGGCCGGAAGATTTTCCTCAGAAGCCACTATTGACCACCTCCTCGAACACATCCACGGTCCGGATTTCCCGACAGGTGCCACCATCTTCGACCAAGCCGCCATCCGCGAAGTCTACGCCACCGGCCGGGGCAAAGTCATTACTCGCGCTGTCGCCGAGATCAGCGAGAGTAAAAGCGGCAAGTTCCAAATCATCATCACCGAGCTTCCCTATCAAGTCAACAAAGCCAAATTAGTCGCCAAGATCGCCGACCTGGTGCGTGACAAAAAAGTCACCGGCATCAGTAACTTAAGGGATGAGTCCGACCGCGAGGGTCTCCGGGTCGTCATTGACCTAAAAAAAGACGCCCGCCCTAAAGCAGTCCTCAACAATCTCTACCAACACACCCCGCTCCAGGACACCTTCGCCGCCAACGTCGTCGCCCTAAACTCCCAAGGCACCCCCCAGTTAATGAACTTAAAAACCATCCTCACCGAGTACACTTGGCACCGCCAGCTCGTGATCACCCGCCGCTCGCAGTTTGAATTAAAATCAGCCCGGGCACGGGCCCACATCCTCGAAGGCCTCTTGATTGCTCTCGACAATTTAGACGAGGTCATCAACACCATCAGAAACTCCCCGGACGCCGACACTGCCAAGACCCGCTTAATCGAACGCTTCAAGTTGACCGAAATCCAGTCGGTGGCCATCCTCGACATGCAACTGAGGAAACTCGCCGCCCTGGAGCGCAAAAAAATCGAAGATGAATACCACGCCATCAAAGAAACTATCGGCCACTTGGTCACTTTGTTGACCAACCCCCAACAGATCCTCGACGTCATTGTCGCCGAAATTAGCGATCTGACAGAAAAATACGGCGACGAGCGCCGCACCAAAGTCGTCCGCGGCAAGATCGGCGAATTTAGGGAAGAAGACTTAATCGCCGCCGAAGACAATATGGTTGCCGTCACCACCACCGGCTACATCAAACGCATGCCCCTGTCCACCTACAGGTCCCAGCGAAGGGGCGGCAAAGGCGTCATCGGCATGACCACCAAAGAAGAAGACTCCATCCGCTACCTCCTCACCGCCAACACTCACGACAACATGTTCGTCTTCACCAACCTGGGCAAAGTCTTTAAACTCAAAGTTCACGAGCTTCCAGAAGGAAGCCGCCAAGCCAAAGGCCAGGCCATTATCAACTTAATCAACATCGACCAGGGCGAAGAGATCAAAGCCATCATCACCACTTCCGACAAGCTCGAGGAAGCCCAGGATAAATACATTACCCTCGTCACCAAAAACGGTATCGTCAAACGAACCTCAGTCGAGGAATTCCAAAACATCAGGACGTCCGGCATCATCGCCATTACCCTAAAAGGCGACGACCAGTTGGTCTGGAGCAAGTTAACCGGCGGTAAGGACCACATTATTCTCGTTTCCCACCACGGCAAATCCATCAGATTTATCGAGACCGACGTCCGCCCCACCGCCCGCGACACCCAAGGCGTGCGCGGCATCCTCCTCCAGCCGGGCGACTTCGTTGTCGCCGCCGAAGCCTTACCGCCCCACGCCCAACGCCCCGCCGACGGCCGCAAAAAATTCTTCCGCGACTTCTTGATCGTCACTGAACGGGGCCTGGGCAAGCGGACCCCGGTCACCGAATACCCCCTGCAAAAAAGAGGCGGCCAGGGCGTCAAAGTCGCCAACCTCTCCGACAAAACCGGCAAGGTCACCGCCGCCCAAATCGTCACCCAAAAGCACCGCGAAATCGTCATCACCACCGCCAAAGCCATAGTCATCAAGCTCCCCCTCAAAAACATACCCCAATTAAAACGCCCCACCCAGGGCGTCATCTTGATGCGCATCGGCAACACCACCGACCGAGTCGTCGCCGTCACCGCCATCGCCAAACAGGAAGACACCGAACAAACCACCCTCCTGGAAGATTAACCAATTTCGCATCCCTGTATACTTAATACCAAATACGATATACTTACTTGTATGGCTGAGATAAACCTCACCACCAGCGGAGACCGCCTCAAAAACTTTTTCCAAACCCCCATAGTCACCGTTCTGGCTTCAATCGTTTGCACTTTCGTCCTTGCGGCGCTCTTCTTCAGGTTAATCGGGCCCGTGCCCGTGTCTATTACCCAAACCACGGTCCAAAAAGACCAGGCTTTCCAGGTAACGGGGGAGGGGACAGCTCCCGCTGTCCCCGACGAAGCCCAAATTAGCCTGGGCATCACCGTCACCAAATCCACGGTCAAAGCCGCCAAAGACGAAGCCAACCAAATTATCAACCAAATAGGGGAGTCGCTCAAAAAATTAGGTGTGGGCAAAGAAGACATTAAGACCACCAACTACTCAGTCAACCCCCAGTATGACTATCAGGGCACTGCCAACCCACGAGTCACCGGCTACACCGTCAATGCTACCCTAGGCGTTACCTTCAAAGACTTCGACAACTTAAATAGCGCCATCGACCAAGCCACTGCCCTCGGCGCCAACCAGGTGGGCGGCATCAACTTCACTCTCTCGGATGAAACCAGACAAAAAGCCGAAGACCAAGCCCGCCAGGAAGCGGTCAGCCAGGCCAAACAAAAGGCCGACTCACTCGCCAAAGCCTCAGGTATCAAACTCGGCAAACTCATTAACGTCATCGAATCACCCGGATACACTCCAGGACCAATGCCCATGTATGCCCGCGCTGAGAGCCTGGATTCCATTGGGGTAGGGGAGCCCACTCAAATCGAACCCGGCTCCCAGGAAGTCCACCTCTCCGTCACCCTCTCCTACGAAACTCTCTAAAAACTTTTCCCTTCCCATCTCAGCCTTCGCACTTCAATCCGCCCTGTCGGGTCAATCCCATGTCGCTCGTATATCCGCTTCACCGCCAAATCCACATCAAACCCCGGTCGCGGCACATCGGCATGTCCCCATACAAATCGTGTATTGTTCGCAATCCGCCCCTTCCAAAATGACAGGTACATTTGTTGCAAATTAAGTACCACAATCAGCACCACCGCCACCAAAACCGCAGTCCTGCTCCATGCAAATTTCTTCATCACATAGTCCGCTACCATTACCGCCTGCCAAAAAAATATTCCAATGTAGCTGGTTACATGAATCGAGGGCGAAAACAACAAATAAACCGCCAACAGCGCCGGTAAACTCACCAGTAGTATTTTCCTCAATTTAGCCACCACCGCACAAACCACGAACGAACTCAGTAGCCAAAGCGCGAACCCCACGCTGCTGTAGTGCGTAAGAATTTGAAAATTAAAACTTAAGTCTCGCGCCGACCCGTCACCAGCTCTCCCCAAATAATAAAATAATCCGTTGGTGTTGTAACTTTCCAACAAGCCTTTTTTATAAGCAGAGTAGGGGAGCAGGAACCACAACCCGAAGTAAACCGCCAAGACTCCGCCGGCTACTGTTGTTACCCTGACAAACTTTTTGTCCCTCCATGCTTTAATTTTCCAGACAACCAAAACAATCGGCACGATCATCACCCCTGTGTCCAACACCCTCAGCATACTCACCGCATAAATTATTATCGCCCACATTAATTTTTTTACCGAGCCTTCTTCCCACGCCTCGCAACACCAATAGCCAATCACCAGCAGCATCAGTCTGGTCCAGCCATCGGTAAGCGCCAATCTGCCAATCATCAAAAAAGCCCCGACACTGTAGGCCGCCATCGATCCCGCTATCAATCGCTTATCCACCCTCTCTCGCACAAAAATTATTACCAAAGCCCAAAACGTAAGTAGATCAAACACAACATTCGGGAGCCTCAATAATACTGGTCGCACTCCCAAAAAATGAAGCAGCGCCCCTTCCATCACTGCCCGCAGTGGCTCATGAAACCACAAAAACGGATACGCCAAATAATTAATGTTACCCGTGCTTAAGCTATCCAACGCCACGTCAATATTTAGCATTGGCGACGCTTCGTCCCCGGTAAACTCCTGATCGGCCAGCCGCCAAAAATGCAAACTGGTAAACACCAAAAATATTCCTATTAGCCACACCCCTAGCCACTTGTTTTTTACCAATCCATCCAGCCAATTTTTCATGAAACTATTATACAGGCTCCGCCATTACAGATCAGCCTTGTGTCTGGAGGGCACATACAATCTCAAGCTCGCCAAAAGCGCCAACACCATCACTGCCGCTGAAAGCAAAAACACCCGTCTGGGGCCGCCGCCGATAATCATCCCCGCCGCCAACGGTCCAAAAATCTGCCCAACAGACGTGTAAGATTGGTTTATTCCCAAAATTCCCCCCTGGTCCTCACTCTTGGTCCTCTCCGACACAATCGCCGTGATTACCGGCACCGCCGGCGCAAACACCGCCACATATACAAGCATTACCAAGGTAAATACTAACGCACTCTCCGCAAACCCAAATACAAACTGCAACAAGCAAGCGATCACCAAAGACGCAGTCAATATTTTCCTTTTCGACTCGATCTTCTCCATTAGCAGCCGGACTCCATAACCTTGCATCATCACACTTACCAAACCCACACTGGCAAACATTAGCCCGATCGTCTTCGCCGACAACTTCAGCACATCCACCGTAAACGCCTGAAAACCAATAATCCAAGCATTTTGGGCCATCGACACCAGAAGAGTGATCAGTAGTACCACCCCCACATCCGGCGTCAACAACGCTCCAAACAGACTGCGCCATTTAAACAGCGGCTCGTGTTCCAATTTTCTCGCTCCTTCTTTTTCAACCGTCTCTTCCAGAACCAAGATTGCCAGGATCACCCCCACCATCGCCAAACCGGAAGCAAACCAAAATGGTGTGGTCAGTCCTATCTGGCTCAACACCCCCCCCAGCGCCGGACCAACCAGAAACCCAAAACCAAACGCCGCCCCCAACATCCCCAAGGACTTACCCCGCTCCTTCCCTTGGGTGCTGTCGGCAATTACCGCCTGGGCTACCGAGACATTTCCTCCGGTAATTCCATCCAAAATCCGCGCCGCAAACAACCACTCCACATTGCGCGCCGCCGCAAACGCCGCCAAAGATAAACTCGTCCCCAGCAAAGAAATTACCAATAATGGTTTTCTCCCGTACCTATCGGACAACCTCCCCATAATCGGCGTCGCTATAAACTGCGCCACCGAAAATGACACAAACAACCACGACAATCCCGTCGAATTTATTCCAAACTTGGAGGCATAAGGGTACAGAAGCGGGATGATCGTTCCATACGCCAAAGCGTTGACTACCATCACCAACATCAATACCACAAGCGTCGATTTTTTTCGCTGCTTGCCCATCACCCCTCTCACCCCTAAATAAAACCAGACTATCATTGTAACAAAAACTTCCCCCCAAAAACTAGCCACTCGCCAATTTCTGCCTAAGCCTCACCAAGAGCGATTCTTGTTTAAACTCCACCAACATCGCCACCATCAACGCCGCTACCAGCAAAAAAGCCGACAGCGACATCAATGGTATGGTGATATAGCCAAGCGCCAAGAAAAAATTTTCCGTGCAAGATACCGATAGTCCTACCGTCCCGCACGTAGTCGGCAAACCTGGATTCAACTGCAGAGCGTAATGATATCCAGCGATCACCGCACCGATGGCCGCCACCACCAACACATACTCGGCAACCTGCTTGTCTTTTTTGCCGACAGCCAAGGTGAGTATCGGCACCAGTGGATACATAAAAATCCGCTGAAACCAACACAACTTACACGGCGGCAACCCCAGCACTTCCGAAAAAATCAGACTGCCACCTGTGGCCGTGAGAGCCACCACCAGCGAAAGCTCCAACCCCCACCGCTTAAAACCCGTGACCAATTGGGTCACTACCGTCCCACTCTTATTTCCGGCCACCACCATCGCTCCAATCAAACCAACCAACAAAACATTCGCTCCTACAGTCAACCACGAAAAAATTTGCACAACTACCTGTGTATCCATCTTGATAAAACCAACATAATTTCTAACCCACCCATTCTAATAAACCACCCCACCAATAAACAGGGGCAAAACCAAAACACAAGCCTCCCAATTACTAGCCCACTTTCCAAAAAACCGAAATAGGCCCCTTTTAACTCGTTTCCCCCTGGTAAAAACACCCTTTTTCTTCCACGACAACCATTTAACCCTCATCGGCCCACGGCCGAAACCATCTAACCATTCCTTCGGCTTTTGTTTCCCGAATGATACATCTCATGCACTTTCTTCAATTGGGGATTGGTTACGTGCGTGTAAATCTGCGTCGTGGCTATATTCTTATGACCCAACATTTCCTGAACTTCCCGAAGGCCCGCCCCGTGCGATAACAAGTCCGTCGCAAACGTGTGTCGGAGTCCGTGCGGCGTGATCGCCACCGGCAACTTAGCCTTCCTCCGATACTTCTCCACAATCCGCTGCACCGACCTGGCCGTCAGCCTCATCTGCTCCCCCTTACTTGCCTCCGGCGCCCTTTTCTTGCTGTATCTGACAAAAGCCGGTTTCCAACTATCTTCTCTGGTTTTAAAATAGCGCCCCAACCAATCGGCCGCCCTGTCCGAAAGAAACACCACCCTGGCTCGACCGCCTTTGCCGATGATTCCAAACTCTCGTGTCTCAAAATCTATTTTATCGCGGTCTGTTTTAACCAGTTCCGACACTCGCAGTCCCGTTGAATATAATAATTCCAAAATCGCCCGATCCCGCAAGCCCACCTCATCGCTGATCACCGGCGCCCCCATCAGTCTTCCCATTTGCCCCTGGTTCAAAAACTTCAGTGACTTGCTCTCACCCCGGGGTAAATCAATCTTCTCCGGCGACAGTACCTCCACATCGTTCTTTACCAACCATTTCAAAAAAGACCGTAGCGCAATCACGTGATAGGCCTGCGTTACCACCGACAAATTCCTACCTTTTCTAGCGATGTATCGCGATAAATACATTCTGTAACGTTTCACAATCTTCAAGTTCAATTTTGTGATGTCATCACTGCCAACAAAGTTCCTGTACCACGCAAAAAACCGTGACAAGTAATGGTGGTAGTTGCGGATCGTCAATTTACTGGTATTCCGCTCCACTTCCAAATGTTCCAGATACCCAATTATCAGCTCTTCCAACCCCTCAGTGTTTTTTGCCATCTGCCTCCTTCACATCTCCTCATTATCACCATTGGTAAACTATAAGACGTTAGCGTTCGTCAGACAAGAGTGACAGAGCGCCAGAATCAATCATTTAATTGATATATCAACCCTTTTTTGCATACACTTCTGTTATAGAATGATACAGTAAGACCTATTTAAGCAGGCATTGGCTGGACACTGAACCACTATAATTTACCTATAGTGTCAAGACAAATAAGTCTGTCACCAAAACTCCTGTTCATTTTGTCCAAAAATTGCATAGTAGTTACACACTACTAATACAATTAGTATCACCGCCGCTTGATCACTACTCCAAATCTTCGTCTGCGTTCTTCGGCTTGGCCACAAAAGTCAAATTCTTTTTAAAATGCGCCCCAATCTTTTTTCAAAAACCAGCTTAGCACAACTAGGGGACAGCAGTCAAGATTGTGCGACACGATCTTCAAGAAAATTCACCGACACTCATTCAAAATATATCAAATCGTCTCACAATTCAACCACCAGGGATTAAACCCTTTATCTCCAGATCAAAATCCTCGCCACTTTGCCACACCAACCCTAAATAGGGGAGTGGTCTCAATTTTTTTCATCTACAATTCAAGCCAATCAATATGTATCAAAACCCATCAGAAAATATAGATCACCCCAATGGCTCAATACTTAAATATATCGCCATACATCAGTAAGAATTACTTCAACTAATTTCTGAAAATCTTCACTGTAGCCTCGTGGCCATGAGGCGTTGCGACTCGTAAAACCAGGGCTTCAACCACTTATTGAAGCCCCCGTGATCTTACCATCGGGGAATCAACTTCCACACTTCCGGCAGAGCGGAAAACCCGTCCCAAGCTAAATTCGCTCAACGCCCCACGAGCTGATGGTTAGACCGCACTCACCATCCTGAGTTTAACGAAGGACCTCTGGGAATCTCACCAGGAAGAATCAAGTTACCCCAGAGGACCAACTGGCCGGCCATTTTCTCACTTTCCCAATCTCTTGCTTCTTCTTCAACTGACCCGCTTTCTACCTGACAAGTGGGCCAGTACCAAGCTTCATCAGTCACTTTCAGGCTAAATTGCTCCCAGGCCAGACTAAGCGCGCTACAACACCCCTAAAACGGCTTTTTATGGGGTGGGAGCACTACTTGTATGTCAAAAGATTCGCCGGTCCCTAACTCCTAAACCAAGATTATAGCGATAAGTCCAGATATTTAGCCACATGACCTAGACTGGGTCCGTAGGCAAGTTTCGGGTTAATGTTCAAATGACAAAAAAATTAGCCTCTGCTAAAAACGGGGGAAAGACAAAATATAATTTTGTCAATCTATCTAAATTTAGCCCTCCAAAATTTCATAAAATTTTTTAGAATCGACACTCCCCCAAACACTTCCCTCCAGACATGTCGCAAAAGTATTATTGTGCGACATTATCTATAACTGTCACTTTATCACTTTTACCCCACCGCCACCAATGGGGAACAACGTCCGCCCGAACAATCCAAATCCGCCCCTGCAACCCCCCTTTAAACACTTTTAATTGTTTTGTCACCACCAAAAGCGGTCCCTTAACTCCCAAACTCTTCCACCAAAATACCACCAAACCCCCGCTTCGGGTTTTACTTCACCAATTAATTTCAGAATATCTCAGATGTCACTGACAGCCCCACATCGCCACTTATCCACATCAAAACCCATGACCGACCAACATGCTGTCTCGAAAAATGCCCCTCCCCGAGTAGAAGAGTGATACTAACTATATCATTTTAATACATAAAATTATTGCCGCTGTCCGCTCTTTTTGCCATTAATAACCTGGTAGACCACCAAATTCTCGTCCACTACTCCTCCACCGTGTGAAAATGTCCTATAAGTTAGTGTGAAAAACTTATTTATTATAGGATACACAAGGTCGGGACCACACTCCTCTACTTCTATCTGTCTCCCATTTTTCTACCCCACTCCCCTGTTCCAACTCGTCTGTTTTATTTTTCAAAAAAACAATCCTCACCAACAAATTTTTTGACTATTCCCAGGTTCCAACCAGCCAGCCCTCGTCGGCCCATGGCTGAAACCATCTAGCCATGAACATCATGTCGCACAATATTACCCACTCTACTCCAACTTCTACCGAGCCTATCCACT
This sequence comes from uncultured Pseudomonadales bacterium, assembly GCA_964392715.1. Classification (GTDB taxonomy): domain Bacteria; phylum Patescibacteriota; class Microgenomatia; order UBA1400; family CAYNFZ01; genus CAYMQI01. The sequence continues at coordinate 16,873 of CAYMQI010000004.1, forward strand.
CTAACCTAAAATCTACAATCTACCATCTACTATCTAATCCCCTACCTCCATTTGGTCACCACCAGCGTCACCAACAGCACAAACACCCCCACGCTTACATAATCCCTAAACGTCTTTTTAAAAAGTCTCTCCTGCAGGTGATGCTGCAACAACCCCAGCATCACATATACCCCGGCCACCAAGAACAGCGAGGCAATCCACACTGTCACCGGCCAAAATGAAATCGCCACCGCTATTTCCGACAACACCAACGAACAGACTAAACCATAAAGGAGCAACTGCTTCGTCAGCGTTTGCTCCAGTTTAATCGACCATAGGCCGTTGATCATCAGGGGCAAGCTCACCCCAAAAACTGCCAGGGCATTGATATAAAAAGGGAATTTAAACGAAAAAATGCTGTTATAAAACAAAAGCGACGTCACCAAGGTCAGCAAAAAACCCACGGCGTGCGCCGCCCGCAACAGTTGGATCGTCCGAATCGCCGCCACCGAATAGATATTGCTGGTTAGATACAGCGCATAAGCCCCCAAGCCAAAAACCAAAAAAATCACCAATCGCGACACCAATGCCTCCGGCAACAAAAAATAAAACAACGCCACACCGGCGGCAAATAACCCCGGCATCGGCACCAACACCAACCACTCCACTCCCTTTAGATCCTCGAAAAGCGCCCACGCCGAAATCAGGTAGCCAACGCCAAACAAACCCAAGATCGCCAGATACCGGTACACAAACTCGACCGTTACAAACTGCGTCGACAATAACCCCAAAGCCAATAAAAACGAAGCAATAACAAACTTTCTTCTCTTGCTCATGTCAACCTAAATTAGTCACGACCGACGCCACGTCATCGTGCTCAACCAATTTTTCAATAAGCTCCATTACTTTAAGTTTGGCCCCCTCGTCCACTTGAACCGGCACCTTCACCCTCCACCCCTCCCCTTCCCGCTCAAACAAAAACGCTGCCGCTCCCGGTCCCGCCAACGACCCCCCGGACTTCTCAAATACACTCTTAATTTCTGAAGCCGCCCGGTTCCTATTATCGGTCAGTACCTTGACCAAGAAGCCCACTCCGCCCGGACCATAACCCTCATAAACCATCTCAACAATCTCTCCCCCTGCGCCCTTGCCCAGACCCTTATCAATCGCCTTTTGCACATTGACGTTGGGCATATTTGCCGCCCTGGCTTTATCCAAAGCCAAGCGAAGCCGCGGGTTGTTTTCGACTTCGCCGCTACCCCCCGCAGCCACCGCCACCGTAATCATCTTTGACACAATGGCAAACTCCTTACTGCGCTTGGCGTCAAGCGCCGCTTTTTTGTGTTTGATCGTACTCCACTTACTATGGCCACTCATCTGCCCCCTCTCTTGCCCATTGTACCACACCACACTTGACATCCACCGGTAAACTCATGTAACTTCATACAAAGTTTCTCTCAACAAACTGCAAGCCCGCTTTAGCTACTGCCGCCATTCCCCCCTTGAGGATTTCTGGAGCACCACTATAATAAACGCCTCCCTAACAATCACCAAAAAACATATGTCCGACTTTTCCCACCAAGCCGTCCAAGCCGCTCTCAAACAAGACTGGGAGCGAGCGGTAGACTTGAATTTAAACACCCTCGACGACAACCCTAGCGACACCGACGCCCTTAACCGCTTGGGCTTTGCTTACCTGCAACTGGGTAAGATCACCAAAGCCCGCACCACTTACGAACAAGCCCTCAAACTAAATCCCTACAGCGCCATCGCCAAAAAAAGCTTGTACCGCATCAACTTAATCAGCCAGAAAAAAGCCAAATTTGATCCCGGGACACCCACCTCTTCCAAGATCTCTTTTCTCGAAGAACCCGGCAAGACCAAGGCCGTCACCCTCGTCCGGCCTGCCGACTCCCAAGTCATCGCCAGCCTAAATTCCGGCATTCCCGTCAACCTCCTCCCCAAGAGCCGCCGCATCAGCGTCCAGACCCTCCCCGGCACCTATCTTGGCTCCCTACCCGACGACATCGCCTTTAAAATCGGCCGGCTCCTCAAACTCGGCTACAAATACCAGTCTTTTGTCAAAACTACTGGCCAAAACACCATCACCATCTTCATCCGCGAAACCCTCCGCTCCAAGCGCGGCCGCTTCCTCCCTTCCTTCCCCGCTCCCGGCACCGGCAAAAGCGCCAACATCCCCAAAGGCAACATCTACGATGCTCCCATCGACGTCACTCCCACAGGTGAAGAAGACGACCTGGAATAGACCGGCAAGCCCCCACTAAAACCTCACCTCTCATAAAATCTCTTCTCCATATCTTTCCCGAGCATCACTACCACCCAAGCTCGATATTTGCCCACCAGTGGCGCCTCTTGCGCTTCGACCCCCATCATTTCCTCCGCCGGATACAAAAACGGCTTGTCCGCCATTACCTGTCCTTCAGCCAGCACTTTACTGTCTTCCAATACTTCATCGCTGTCACTTATTCCCACCACATCATAACCCGTGTTTGTTAACATTCTCGCCACCCGCTTAGCCAAGCCCTTCCTCCCGGTAGTGTTGACCACCGCCACCCCCACTTCTGATCTCTGCCGCACCAGACCATCAGCCAAATAAGAATTCACCAGCACATCCAGCTTGTTTTCCCGGACGTTGTAAACCACAGTTCTATCAGGTAATGTCTTCGGCTCATAAACCGCTCCCTCAATCAGGTCAAAATTCACCATTTGGCTACTACTCAAACCTCGGCTTTGCCACCACAACTGCCACCTATCCCCCACTGGCACGCTGTTATCACCAACCGTCCACAACACGCTTCTAAATTGCTGCCACTGCTGCCTGCCCGAATCCACGCTCGCCAGCTTGGCCACCTCAATCACCCCCGTCACTTTCACTCCCAACCAAATCTCCACCGTCTCCGCCAACAGTTTGCTGCCGTAACCTTCCTGCCGCCCCAGTTCCGGTAGCACCCCCAAGCGGTACCCACCATAGCCATGAGCTACATCCACCAAGACGTCACGCCCGAGGTTCACCACTACCGCGTCCATGCCACCCAACGCCCCGCCCTGGTAGGAATAAAGCCTCACTTCCCCCGTCTCCCGATCGCCAACCAATACGCTAACCCGATTGACGCCGTTCCAAGTCCCACCCCGCCACCACCACCAACCAGCCACCAAACCGATCGCCAAGCCAACTACTGCTACCCCCAAGACTATTCTCAACATTGCCCGCGCCAATTTACTAAACCACGAGCGCACTTTCTTTCCTACCCCGACCACCTTCCCTTGCTTGTCACGAGTTTTTTTGCCAGTATTCCCTCGTCGTCGGCGCCGCCCCAGTAGCTTTTTATAATCAACCATCCCTTCATTGTAAGCCACCCTTGGGACAATACTCAAGTCTTGGCGCCCACCCCAGAGAAATGAGCCCCCGCAGCTCTTCGGTCAAACGGATCATAAACCGCAAATTGTGGATGCTCGCCAACCGGTAATACAGTAGCTCCCGCGCCTTAAATAAGTGCCGCAGATAAGCCCGACTGAAACCGCTCCCGCAGCTATAACAATCACACCCCGGCATAATCACCCGCCCATCTTCCGCAAATCTGGCATTACCTATACTCAACCGGCCTCTGTCAAACTCACTCTCAAAACCAACTTTGCCCATCCCCTGCCCCACGCGAACCAACTGGCCGCAGTACAAGCTCCCCGTCCTAGCCAGGCGTGTTGGCGCCACACAATCAAACATATCCGCCCCGCTCCTAACCGCCTCAATCACATCCACCGGATTTACCCCTACCCCCATCAGGTACACCGGCTTGTCTTTTGGCAAAATATGTCGGATCCAACCGACATTTTCCTCTGTTACCTCTGGATTTTGTCCGATCGATCCACCCCCAACCGCTACTCCCGGCAGGTCTTGCCCCACCACAAACTCAGCCGACTCCACCCGCATATCCCTGTAGTCACCTCCTTGGATAATTCCAAACAAGGCTTGGGGCAACCTCTCATCAGTCTTATTAGTCTTATCCATCTTACTCGTCTCAGTTATCTTTTCTTCCTCCAGCGCTAACCACCGCTTTTTGCTCCGCAACAGCCACTTATGTGTCCTCTCCATCGCTTCCTTTGCATACCTCTCCCCGAGGTCCGGCGTGGCTTCATCAAAAGCCATTATTACATCAGCGCCCAATCTCTCCTGAATCTCGATCGACGCCTCAGGCGTCAACCGGTGGCGGCTGCCGTCCAAATGAGACCAAAAGGTCACCCCATCATCATCAATCACCGTCTTTTTCAGGAAACGGCCTCCCCTCGCCTCGCCCTTAAAATGTCCCAAAGAACTCACTTGAAAACCGCCAGAATCGGTCAGTGTCGGCCCCGACCAATTCATAAATTTATGAAGACCTCCCAACTTCTCCACCAACTCCTCACCCGGTCGCAAATGCAGGTGGTAAGTATTACCAAGAATGATCTGCGCCCCCATCGCCACCAAATCATCCGGTGCCACCGCTTTGACGCTCGCCCCAGTGCCAACAGGCATAAACGCCGGCGTCTTTATCTGGCCGTGGGGCGTGGTCAATACACCCATCCTGGCCTGTCCGTCAGATGCTAACAATTTGTACTCAAAATACATGTTTACCACCTAATCTTCAATCTATACAAATACGCATATAACTAGATCAAACTGCAGCTTTTATTGCCTGCCACGCCGTTTGCAAATCAGAGGGCAACGCTGACTCAAAACAGCACCGCTCCCCACTTGCTGGCATCGTCAAACACAACCGTTTTGCGTGTAAAAACTGGCGCGGGCACCACCGGGCATCTGCGCTGCCCCGCTTCCCTCCCAAATACTGCCCATCGCCGACGATCGGATGATGTAAGTGCGCCAACACCACCCGCAACTGGTGCGTTCGACCCGTTTTGGGATAAAGCTCCACCAACGTAAATCCATCCTCATAATCTTTGCTCCTGTCCATTGTCTCCAATGCTTTGTATCCCGTCTCCGTCATCCGCCCGCCAAGGGCCACCTCAAACCGCTGCCGATTGCGCCGGCTGCGGGCTATCGGCACTTTCAGACTCCCCTCCCCCACGAGCCTGCCGTGCACCAAAGCCAGGTAAGTCTTTTCGGTCTGCCTCTGCCTAAACTGCTCCAAAAGCACCATCATCACCGCAGGCTTCTTGGCCCAGACCATCACTCCGCTCGTGTCCCGATCTAGCCGATGCACCATCCCACTCCTTTTTCTAAACAACTCCCCCTCTTCTTCATCTTTGATTTTTGAGATTTGATCTTTGATTTTGCTCTCCATCCAATCCTGTACCGTCTCGCCCACAACCGACTCGGCCCGGTTCACCACCACCCCCGCCGGCTTATCAATCACCACCACATCCTCGTCCTCGTACAAGATTTTTATGTTCATTACTTTTAAGTCCTCAGCTGTAAATTTTGGGCTACTATGATTATAACCCCTACCATCAGCCAAATATCGGCGATGTTGCCGACAAAGCCCAATCTGGGATAGTGAATAAAATCCACCACCCCACCATAAACAATCCTATCCACTCCGTTTGAAAGCCCCGCCGCCGCCACTACTGCCACCCCCAATCGCCCTTTGCCCAGTTTGGGCAGCAGCCACACCAGTCCCAAACTCACCCCCACCACGATCACACTCCACCACCACCCGGGCAAGACTCCCAACACCCCCCCGCGGTTGACCAGCGCCATTTCCCGGGTCTGGGCCCACCACTTCCCAAGTCTATCTGAGCCGACCACCACCAAAGCCAAATTTGCCAATTGAAAAATCTCACCTCTTTTCACTAAAACCCCCTACTCCAACTCGGGCGTTTTCCGCCGCCTGTGCCAACCAACATCTTCCTTCCTCTTCCTCGCCGCCCGGATTTTGCTCTTCCACTCAAACCTAAACTTGGCTCCCGAGCGCATATAAATCCCCAACAAGCCCGCTACGATCAATACTGCTCGGGTCACTGCCTCCATATCCACCCCCAAGTACACGTACTCAGGTTCGGAAAGTAGCGCCAAGCCAAGCCCCACCCCTCCAGCCACAATCAGATAAGAAAACGCCACAAACCCGGGCCGCGCGTCCCCTTTAAACTTCTGGTACCAGTCAAACCGGCGGTACTTGCCTTCAAGCCACCACAACAACACAAACACCAAAAGCCAGGCCACAAAGCCATAAAGCCCCACCGGATGTCGCTTCTCAAACAGCCCTGGAAATACCATTCCCCAAGGCAAACTGGTCACCCGCCCCACCCCAGCGCCAGAAAGAAACAATCCAAAATGGGTTAGAGCCTGCCCCAGACTTACCCCTACCACCAATAAATCCAAGATCTCAAACGTATCCCAGCGCCTCTGTCTGGCATAACGCACCGTGAACGCCAGGCCGCCGACCACCAGTCCCAACCAAAAAAACCCAGGCCTACTCCAGACTGATACCCAATACCAAAGATTCAAGCCAAAATCGTCAAAGTGCAAAAGTATATAAAACAGTCTCGACCCCAGGAGCGCCCAAAAACTGCCAGCCAAGATCAAATCAAACACCTCTTCCTCATCATAATTCTCCTCCCGAGCCTTCTGCCAAAACGCAAACGAAGACAGCAAAAAGGCCACCACCAACACCACCCCAAAACTATGAATCACAATCGGCCCGAAGGAGAACAGCACTGGTAACATATTCGCCCATTATAGCCCACCAAAGCCAATTATGTTTCCACGTTGCTCTACTGCTACAGGTTCCGAACCTTTCAGATGACACACGTCAAAGGACGGACCTTTGACGTCTTCAACTTTAAGCTTTAACGCCCCGAAGGTTTAACTCTCCCAAGACATTGCCCCCCTGCCCCGTTTGTACTAAAATCAACCTCTGCCACGATCTACAATCTATAATCTACGATCTAAAGATATGCTTTCCCTCTCCCACTCTGCCACCGGCGCCGCCATTGCCACCCTCGTCCCCAACCCGGTTATCGCCTACCCCCTCATCCTCGCCTCCCACTACTTCGAAGACTACGTCCTCCATTGGGACGTGGGCACCGGCCTATCAAACGGCCACAAACACCCGAGAGACGCCTTCAAACACGAATTTATTGATCTTGGCCTCTCTTTGGCCTTTATTTACATCGTTTTTCAATCCAGCCATACCGGCATCAACTACCAGGCCTGGATGGGCGCCGCCGTGGCCCTCATCCCCGACTTCCTCGAAGCCCCGAGAAACTTCTGGAAATGGGAGCCCACCTTCCTCAAACCCATCAACAACTTCCACGCCCGCTTCCACCACTCCACCAGAAATATCCTCCTCGGCCTCGCTCCCCAGATTGCCCTCCTCCTGATCATCCTCTCCCTGGCCAAATAGTCTCAAAGCCGTGTTAAAATAACTTCTCAGTCATCACATATTTCTAGATATACGAAATTCCCAAAGGAATTTCGAGAGGAAAAGCAACGAAGTGACAAAAGATCGCACAGCGATCTTGAAAAACGAAGTTTGCTTTGACGAGCCCAGGTGGCGCCGCGTCCACCAAAGCTACCGAATGCGCAGCCAGACAGAATGATCTAGCAAGCAAGTCGTGTAGCGTAGGTGGAGAACCGACCTGACCGCAGGCGATTTAACAACTTCAACTTATGCCCAGGTGGCGGAACCGGCAGACGCGTAGGTCTCAAAAACCTATGGTGGCAACACCATGTGAGTTCGATTCTCACCCTGGGCACACCCTTCAACACCCTTAAATCCCATTGAACAATCCCGCCCGCTTTGCTAACCTTTCCTATATGGAAACTCTCCTTAATTTCCTCAAAGTCGACTCCATCGGCTCCATCATCGTCCGCGCCGTCATTTGGCTGATTATCGTCACCATCTTTGCTTTTGGCGCCTCCGAAGGCCAAAAACACTCAACCATCAAAGCCGAAGCCGGCTTCTTCCTCGCTTTTATCGTCTTGACCGGCGTCACCATTTTCTTTGCCTTCGGCTTCATCCCCACCCTCACCAACTAAACTCTAAGTTGCCCCGCTGCAGCGCTGCATCCTTGCAACGAACTTATCCCTCCTTCCCCTTAGCCATCGAATAAAACTTAATTCTGTCTCCCTTAAACCGCAAATCAATACTGCGCAGGGGCCCGTTTCTATGCTTGGCCACCATCAACCTCATGTTCTCCATATCATCCGGGTCCTCGCGGTACAAAAACATCACCACGTCCGCGTCCTGCTCGATCGCTCCAGACTCGCGCAGGTCAGCCAGTTGCGGCTGAGCCGTGCCTCGGTGTTCCACCGCTCGGTTAAGCTGGGCCACCGTCAGCACCGGCACTTTCAACTCCCGGGCTAGGTTTTTTAACCCCTGAGAAATTTCCGCTACTTCTTGTACCCTACTGTCATATCTTTTAGAAGGCTGCGCCAGCGTCAAATAGTCCATTACCACCAAGGCCAATCCCTGTTCGCTCATCAACCTCCTGGCTTTCGTCCTCATCTCTAGAATGCTCATCCCCGGCGTATCGTCAATATAAAGCGGCGAATCAGCCAAAATTCCCATCGCATCCGACAACTTGCTAAACTCCAGTTCATTCAGCCTCCCCGTTTTCAACTTCCAGGCGTCAATATCCGCCTGCGCCACCAACAACCGGTCGATCAACTCTTCTTTGCTCATCTCCAAACTAAAAAAACCGACCGGCCGTTTCAAATTGACCGCCACGTGTTGGGCAATGTTTAAGGCCAAGGCCGTCTTGCCCATTCCCGGCCGCGCCGCCAGGATCAGCAAATTCGACGCCTGCATCCCCGCCAACGTTCGATCCAGATCAGCAAACCCCGTCGCCACTCCCCGCAGGCCCCCGGACGACTTATGCAACTCATCCAGCCGGTCAAAACTGTCAGCCAACGCGTCCTTAACGTGGATAAACGACCGCTTCATGTGTTGCTGGGACAGTCCAAAGATCCGTTGCTCGGCAGTGTCCAGCACCTCCTGCACCTCGGCCCCTTCATCAAATGCCAGGTCTCCCACCATGGAGGCAGCTTGAATCAGCTCGCGTTTGGTATACGTATCCTTGACGATCTTGGCGTAGTGCTCCACATGCGAGGCCGTCGGCACCCCTTCTACCAAACTCGACAAAAACTCGCTTCCCCCGATCTGCTTTAACCTTTTTTTTTGCTTGAGCTTCTGGGCCAGCGTCACCAAGTCAATCGGTTCCCGATCCTCATAAAGTTCAATCATCGCCGCGTAAACCGTCCCGTGGGCGTCGCTATAAAAATGCTCGGGCCTCAAAGCGTGCGCCACCATCGAGATCGCCTGCTTATCGATCAGCAAGGCTCCCAGAACAGATACTTCCACTTCCAGATCGTGGGGTGGGATTCTATTAGGCATCCTGTCCAATTCAAAATGCTAAATTCTAAGTACCAAAACCCTTACTTCAAATCTAACAATTTATCCCCGTTTTTTAGAATTTAGAATTTAGGATTTAGAATTTCAGGATTCTAATACTACCACCTTAGTCTCCTCCGGCAAACTCACCCGAGACACGCTCAACTTGTCCGTCCTCTCCACGTTACCCACCCCCATCTCCTTCAAAAACTCTTCAACACCCGCCAAACCCCCAAACGCTTCCGGGTTATGCTTGTCCGTCTTGTAATGCATCGGCACCACCATCGCCGGCTCCAGATCGGCAACCACTTTGGCCGCCCCCGCCGGATCTATCGTGTACACTCCCCCCACCGGTACCAACAACACGTCCACTCCGTTGATCTGCTCCACCTGCTTATCCGACAATTGATGCCCCAGGTCCCCCAAATGCACCACGCTCACCCCGTCGATCAAGATCGAAAAAATCCGGTTCTTACCCCGCTTGGCTCCTTCCTCATCGTCGTGGTAACTGGCCACCCCGAACACACTCACTCCCAAAATCTCGTACTCGCCGATTTCATCAATCACAAACGGCCTGTCTCTCCTGGCCGTCCTCGACACCGCTTTGATATTATTGTGATCCCCGTGATCATGCGACACCGTCACTACGTCGGCACTCACTGAAGGCAGATTAAACCCAAGGCTGTTTTCATACGGGTCGGTCACCACTGTTGCCCCTGTACTCTTGAGCTTAAAGCACGAATGTCCCAGATAAGTTATGTCCATATTCTCTCTTTCCCCAACTAGACGCTAGCCGCCAATAACTGTTCACTGCTACTGCTGTCTTCGGATTGTAACCGATTTATCACCACTCCTCAACACCCAGCAACTTTTTGTCTGTCGTTTCCTTGTTTCATTGTCAGCAAACATAGGCTCAACAATAGTTCAATTGAACAATCGGGCAATCTTTGCTATATTTTCCTTGACACTCCCGACCATCCACGCTAAACTTTCTCACTTACTTATCTACTCTACTCCACCTGCCATCACTGCCCCAAGCCTATGAAAAAAGAGGTTGCTCTTGCCATCATCATCGGTTTCGCCATCGGCCTGGTTATTACCTATGGTATCTATACCGCCCAAAAAGCCCTTCAAAGCCATACCGTCACTGACTCAAGCTCGAAGCCAACCACCGACCAGACCCCGGAACAAGACCGCACTCTGCACATTGTTTCTCCGGAAAACGAGACCGTCGCCAGCGAAAAATCTACCACCCTCGCCGGCACCACCTCCCCCAACTCCTACGTGGTCATCCTTACCACCGACCAGGAGTATCTGACCCAGGCTGACGAGAACGGCAACTTTGCCAAGGAAATCACTCTCGAGGCCGGCGCCAACTACATCAACGTCACCGCCATCGACGCCAACCAGAACCAAGTCAGCCAAACCATCGTTATCACCTACACCACTGCCAACTTAGATGGCGACCAAGACGCCAGCACTGACCAACAGGAGCCCACCAATGGTTAAATCCAAAATTCTCCTCACCATCTCATTGCTGATCCTCATTGTCCCCTTCCTCACCTCTCACCTCCCCCTGTCTAATTCAGCAAACGCCCAAGACGCAACAGGCAGCTCCACCGTCGACCCCGAAACCGTCAAGGAAAACATCAAAAAAAGGATCGAAGCAGTAGTCGCCGGCACCCAAGACGACCAGGGCCCCCTGCGCGGCTGGGTCGGCCAGATCGAAACCATCACTACCGACAGCCTTACCATTACCGGCCCCGAGTCCACCCGTTTGGTCGCCCTTACCAAAGACACCACTATCGTCAAAGACGGCCAGGGTGCCGCCGCCGCTGATCTTGCCATCGGCAACCAGGTTATTGCCATGGGCCGGACCGACAACAACAGCGTTTTGAACGCCCTCCGCCTGGTAGCCTCCGACGACGAGCCCGAGAAACCCGCCCAGCGGATCATCGCCGGCCCCATCGACTCCATCCAAACCGATGAGGATCTGATCATCGTCTCCTCCCCAACCGGAACCACTACTCTCACCTTCACCAAAGACTCGCTTCTTACCGACAACCTCACCACCAACGCCAAACTCGACCTTGAAAACTTAAACTCAGGCGACCAAGTCATCGCCATCTACTTGCCGGGGGCCAAAGACCCCTCACTCTTAAACCTCCTCCGCCTCCACCTCACCAAAAGTGCCCGAGCAACCACCGCCACCGCCTCTCCCTCCGCCACCCCAAAGCCTAAGCAATAACTTCTCTTCTCCGCTTGATACTTACCCCTTAATCCTTGATACTATTCCCCATTACGACTCCCTATCACCTATAACTACTAAACCATGATTCGCCGCCTTGCTTTTGCCGACGCCCCCGCCCTGCAAACCTTGAGACTCCTGGCCCTCAAGCACGATCCCTTGTCCTATGTTTCCACCCTCAAGCTGGAAGCCAGCCTCCCCCTTTCCTACCACGAGACCAAAATCAGCCACAACACCCACGAGCCCGTTTTTGGCATCTATGGTCTGTTTGCCAAAGACGAGCTGATCGGCACTCTCTTCCTTTCCTACGAATGGCTCACAAAACTCGCCCACACCGGCTCACTCTACGAGCTCTTTGTCCACCCCAATCACCGCCGCCAAGGCCACGGCCACGCTCTCCTGTCCCACGTTATCGACCAGGCCAAAAGCTTCAAAGCACTCGAGCAAATTACCCTTAATGTCAACTCCGGCAACACCGCCTCCATCAATCTCTACAAAAAACACGGCTTTATCCAGTATGGTACCCGCCCCCAAGGCGTCAAAGAAGCGGGCGGCTACCAGGACGAGCTCCTTTTCTACTTACCCCTACTATCGAAAGATTAACCCCAAAGTATCCATACGCCAAAGGACGGACCTTCGACGTCCCCAACGTCAAAAATTTGACACGTTTGCCAACGCTGCTATAATTGCCTCTCACATGAACACCTACTTACTTCCCACCACCTCTGCCTATCATCACAACCCCCACTCTGGAGGTTGTGCTTGCCGTGCTTGCTAATTACTAAATAAAATACTTGTGCACCACAAACCTCCACCCGGAGGTTTTTTTGCGTCCAATTACTCAAGACGCAACCCTCCGAAGTTTCCGATTTCGAAACCGGCTGAATAAGCAGATTGTCGAAAATCGCAAAACGCAGGAAGGTGTGCCTCCAAATCTAAAAATTATCAAAAACAGGAGACTCATGCCAAACGAATTTATTCAAACTGCCCGCTGTTATTCATTAGCTTTCAGGGGCAACCCTTGGAATGAAGCCTACCTAGATCAAGAAGGAAATTTCCGAGGAAGCGAATTCGATTGCACTTGGCGCCGACTTGGCTTTCGTCGTGTCTATCCCCTAGTGGATACCGCCGCCTACATCACCAAAGAGCTTCAAAAGCCCGGGGCAACATCTGTATCCATATCTGACCCCAACAATCCCAAACTAGTTCTTGCATTCGGCTGGGGATTTTCTTACGACTATATACCCGAACTCGTTCTGGATAAGTGGCCATCCGCCAACATCAACCAAAAGGCGGAGTTGTATATGCTGATTAAGGGGGTCATCCCACAAGGTGGTTTGTGGTATCTCTCAGAAGTTGGTGTGCTTCCCGACAACCAAAACCGTGGCCTTGGCACGAAAATTGTCAACAACCTGATCGAGGCAGCTCCCAAAAGCCCAATTATCATGCGTACTAATGCCAACTCCCCCATGACTGTAATTGCCGCCAAAGCAGGCTTCAGCCAAATTATGGGCCCCAGAACCACCAGAAATCCAGACTCAGGTAAAATCTCCATCGGACCAGAAGTCATCAACATGCTCGATTCAATTAACCCTGACCGCATCCTTTATTATTTATCCAAGGAGTAAATCATGAACCCTACTCTCATCCTCTCGGCCACACACGGTAACGAAGCATTTTCAATACCTGTGGTAGAAAAACTCAAATCCAAGTTCAGTTTTGACTGGCTTATCAGCAATCCCAAAGCTCTCAAACAGGGCACCCGCTTCTTCCAAGCCGACCTAAACCGCTCTGCACCAGGCGACAGTCAGTCAAAGATCTATGAGCTCCGGCGCGCCGCAGAACTTATTAAACTCAGCGCCAACTACCAGCAAACCATCGACCTCCACGGCACCATCGCCAATACCGGCATCTTTATCATCCTCTCGGACTCCAATTGGCAAAACATCGAGCTGGCCAAAAAGTTTGACGTCCCAAACGTTGTCCTCTGGCCATCACTACAGCCCGAAGGACCCATCACCCAGTTTGCCAAGGGTTTAGAGCTCGAATGTGGCCCCAAAAACACTCGGTTCACCGCTAAAGAGCTTCAGCGCATCCTGGAAAGATTTCTCGCTGGTAAGCCCAGGAGAGTCAACCAAACTTTCTATATTGTCACTGGCAGTCTCAAAACCCCAATCAAACGCAAGATGAAAGACTTTGTCTCCACCAGTTACAAAGGTGCCACCTTCACTCCCCTATTGGCCGACCAATATCCGGGAATCAAATGCTACTGCATGCAAAAACTAGAATCACCACTAGACTTCAACACCACAAACAAGACATTGTAATCTACACACCCCGTCCAGGGTCAGACCCTGCACGGGGGCAAATCTTAAACTTATAAAATTATCTTAACGAAATGCTAAAATGACTACCATGAACAAAGCACCACAGACCCTCAAAGGCTTCAGAGACTTCCTCCCAGAAGAGAAAAGAAAGCGCGACTTTGTCGCGGCCAAAATCCGCCAAACTTTCGAGGCTTTCGGCTTCGAGCCCATAGAAACTCCCACTCTCGAATACGCCGATCTACTTCTGGGTAAATACGGCGCCGAAGCCGACAAACTCGTCTATACCTTCGAAGACCGGGGCGGGCGCCGTGTGGGCCTGAGATACGATCAAACAGTGCCAACGGCCAGGGTCATAGCACAAAACCAAAATCCAGATGTTCTTCCGAAAATTCTAAGACGTTACCAAATACAAAACGTATTTCGTGCCGATAAACCACAAAAGGGTAGATACCGAGAATTCACGCAGTGCGACATTGATCTTTTTGGCAGCAATTTCCCCACCGCAGACGCAGAAATCCTCGCCTGCACATACCAAACCTACAAAAACATTGGCTTCAAAAACATAAAGGTAAAGATAAACGACAGACAAATACTTTTTGATGTCATTAATAAATCAGGAATCTCTGAAGATAAAGTTTTTTCTGTGATTCAATCGCTTGATAAGCTTGACAAAAAAAGCATCGAAGAAGTTCAAGCTGAACTAGAAAAAAAAGGGGTCACCCCAGACCAATTTCAAACCATCAATAACCTTCTTAGAGAAGCCAAGCCAGACGACAATCTAAACAATATCATTGAAATATCAACCAAGCTAGGCGTTTCAGGAGAAGCTATCGAGTTTGTCCCCTACTTGGCTAGAGGTTTGGACTACTACACTGGAATGATCTTTGAAATCATCATCCCTGAGTTTACAGCAGGTTCTGTTGGCGGTGGAGGAAGATATGATGATCTAATCGAGACACTTTGCAACATTAAAATTACAGCGGTTGGAATGGCTTTTGGATTTGACCGAACAGTTGAGGCGGCTGACCAACTAGGCCTAATTCCCAAAGAGAAATCAATCACCTCCGTATTTGTTACAGTTCTTCCGGACACCATGGACGCTTCATTTGAAACAGCGAGAATCCTTCGCAGCAACAACATAAATACCGAGCTTGCACCACTATATAAGGAAAACGTCAACTTTGACGAGGTTTTTAATACGCCTGGATTCAATAACAAAGAATTTGCAAATACGTTAGGTAAGCAACTCAAATACGCTGACAAAAAAGGTATTCCTTTTGTACTTATTATCGGACAAGAAGAATTATCCCAAAACAAACTACGTTTAAAAGACATGGGTCAAGGCTCGGAAAACAAAGGTGAACTACTAACAATGGAAGAGATTATAGCCCTTCTTAAGTCCTAGCCCCACCGCTACATACCCCATACGACATAATATATACTAAGTGGTATGTCCAACCGCCACTTCGCCCACGCTGCTCTCCTATTAAACGCCGCCATTTGGGGCGCCGCCCTACCCCTCGTCAAGCCCGCCCTCGCCGAGGTCACTCCTTTCCAATACCTTTTCTATCGTTATCTCTTGGCCGTCATCTTCTCCCTACCGGTCATTATTTACCTCATCCACCGTTACCGACCCCGCCTCAAAACCCTGCTCACCATCGTCCTCATGGAAACTCTGGGCGTGGGACTGGCTCTGTCTCTGTTGTACTTTGGCCTAAGCCACACCAGCTCCTTGCAAGCCTCTTTTCTTGCCCTGACCTCACCGGTTTTTATCGTGGTGGGCGGCATCCTTTTCCTGCGCGAGAAAGAAGAACGCCACGAAGCAGTAGGCCTCATCCTCGCCATAATCGGCGCACTAATTCTTACTCTCTCACCAATCCTTTCCGGAGAATCTGTACAACTTAAGTTATCATCATTAAGCGGCAATATTCTCGTGTTTGGCCACAACCTCTGTTGGGCTGCCTACGTCATCCTGGCCAAAAAATACTACCGAAGCGTCCCCAAACTTCTCATTGGTTTTGTCAGCCCTTTGGTCGGCTTGATTTTCTTCTTCATTCTCACTCTGGCCACCCTCCCCCACTCCCCAAACCTGGACCTCCTCGGCTCATTCATCCTCCCCCTCTCCATCGGCCCCGTCTTTTGGGCCGCCCTTTACATGGGCCTCTTGGGTTCCATCGTCGCCGTCCCCGCCTACATCTACGGTAACAACGCCATCGAAGCCTCCGAAGCCTCGCTCTTTGCCTACCTCCAACCGCTCATCACCATTCCCCTGGCCACTCTCTGGCTCCACGAACAACTCACTCCCATGATGATTACCGCCCTCGTCCTCACCACTCTAGGCGTCATCATCGCCGAAAAAAGAACTAAGAAAGTCCCACACTAGCTCCCTCAACGACCACTCCAATTACATTGTCTCCATCATCTTCTCCAAGCACAATTAAAAATCGGTCCTTGTCTCTATCAAATGGAGCCAGCAAGCCAGATTGAGAATTTGGATAAAAAACCTGACCATCTGCAGCAATTACAAGGACGGCTTCACCTATGGTTTGGTCTGGTCTACACACCAAACAGACCCCTCCATCATAATGCGTTAAGTGGAACCAACTACCATTGATCAGGGAAATGCGCACATCATTTTCATCGGCCGACGCTCTAACCTCTCCATCAAAACCGCCAGGTACTAACACAAGACACCTCTCGCCCACCTCGTATACACTAGGGGTCCCATTAATCCTGTTCACAATCTTCTCCCGCATCTCTTGGCTAATCAACTTTCCAACCACACCGCGAGCTAATATCTCCCCCACTTCTCCAGTAAGCAAGTCACAAAAAGCCTCATCGGCCACGCCTCTCATCCCTTCTCGCTCTTCCATCTCTCCTCCATTTTTCTAAATTGGCTTTAGTCTACCACCACTGTCCAGCCCACCATATTTCAAATTTCTGCTAGAATAGTCAGGCTAAATTCACCATCACCCTTATGGACGACAATCTCACCAAACAACTCAACGACTTCTTCAGCCAGTACACCCCCATCACCTTCACCCCTGGCGACAGTCTGATCACCGACTCCACCCCATCAGGGGTGTTTTATTTAAAAGCAGGCTACGTCCGCCAGTACACCATCAACGGCAGCGGCAATGAACTGTTGATCAACATCTACAAGCCGAGCACCTTTTTCCCCATGACTTGGGCCCTTTGCGACATACCCAACCGCCACTACTTCGAGGCTCTCACCAACTGCCAGCTTCTGCGCGCCTCCAAAGAGCAATTTGTCGCCTTCCTCGATGGACATCCCCAGGTCCTCCGCGACCTCACCCGTCGCCTCCTGGTGGGCCTCGACGCCACTCTTGAGCGCATGGAACACATGGCCAGCGGCAACACTTACCAAAAAGTTATCCTGGCCCTGGCCATCATGGCCCGCCGCTTCGGCGGAGGCCAAACCCAAAACGTCACTCCCGCTCTCCACCTCAAACAAGAAACCCTAGGCAGCCTCGCCGGCACCACCAAAGAGTCATTAAGTCGGGTCTTGAGCCAACTCAAAAAAAACGGCCTGATCACCACGGAAGACGGCACCATCACCATTACCGACCTCGACGCCCTCGAGGCAGAACTGGCCTCATAGCTTCCCAAACCACCGTTTTCCTGATAAAATACTTCCCTCAGCCACCTATAAACTAAAACCTTATCATGAAAACCATCCACCCCACCTATTACCACGACGCCAAAGTCACCTGCGCTTGCGGCAACACTTTCGTCACCGGTTCCTCCCTCAAAGAAATCCGGGTGGATATCTGCTCCGCCTGCCACCCCTTCTTTACCGGTGAGATGAGATTCGTCGATACCCAAGGCCGCGTCGAGAAATTCCAGGCTAAACGCGCCCAAGCCGCCAAACTGGGCAAAACCAACAAGAAGAAGATCAAAGCAGACCGCGTCGAAGAAACCCCCAAAACCCTCAAGGAAATGCTCCAACAAGCCAC
>CAYMQI010000005.1:0-22151 GCA_964392715.1 uncultured Pseudomonadales bacterium
CTTGGATAATTTTCTGGGCGAGTTCCAGTTCGGTGACACCGGGTTTAATGAGCGGGTGAATTTTTTTCCAAGTTTGGGCGGTGATATGGCAGGCTTTGGTGATATTGGCGATTTCTTGTTTGTCCTTGACTAAACGAAGGTTGAGCAGGAAATTTTTTACCGGCAACAGATTTAAGCCTTTTTGCTCTTCTAATAATTTAGCTTCGGAATAAATTAGATTATTAACTTCGACGACAATATCGCGGTATCTAAGATGGGCTTCTTGGATAAATTGGTTGAGATTGTATTGAGGAGAAATAGTATGAACAGTAAGATGCTTCACTAATCTGGGGTCGACGGCACGAAGGGGTGAGATTAATAAATGAGCGGCTTTGGGGGTGACGAGCAGATAGGCTTCGCGCTCGTGCTGATTGACGGGATAGGCGCCGGTTAGGTAAGTGAGATTGGCTGGGGTGGTAATCAAGTAGGCTTCAATCTCTTGGTCCTTGAGCCAGGCTTGGAGTTTGATGAGGCGGGAGCGAAGATAGTTCATAAATATGGACTGATTTTACAGGATATTTATTTAGAACCAGTTTCATAAGTTCCAGAGGAGACTACAGCGATATGGTTTTTGGCTGCAAACCATTTTTTCTTCCTCAAAGTAGCTACTGCTACTACCTCGTCAGAAGAAAATGCTTTTCGCACAAAACCATATCGTTTCGTTCCTATCTGGACTTATGAAACTGGTTCTAGTACAATCGCAAAGTTAAATTGATGGGCAAGATTGGGAGCGAGTATGTACCAACCAAGCGAAAAGATTTTAAAAAAATATGCGGATGTGTTGATTAAGTTCGCGCTTAACTCCGGAACGGGGATTAAAAAAAGCGAAGTGGTGCAGCTGCTGGTGCCGGACGTGGCCAAGCCACTGTTGGTACAACTTCATAAAGCGGTGCTGGAGGCCGGGGGACATCCTTTGGCAAGAATGTTGCCAACGGGCTTGGACAAGACTTTTTACGACTTGGCCAGTAATGAACAACTGACTTTTTTCCCGAGGAAATATTTGAAGGCGCGGGTGGAGTTGATTGACCACTCAGTGGGAATTATTGCCGAGGGCAATTTGCACGAGCTTAAAGATACCGATCCGGCCAAAATTATGAAGGCGGCAGAAAGCACCAAGAAAGTGCGTGAGTGGATTGACGAGAAAGAGTATTCGGGCAGGTTTACTTGGACCCTGGCGCTTTATGGTACGCCGGCGATGGCGCGAGAAGCGAGGATGAGTTTGGAAGAATACTGGAAACAAATCATTAACGCCTGCTTTTTGGATCGCGCTGATCCCATTGCCGCTTGGAAGAAAATTTTTGCAGAGCAGGAGCGGGTGAAGAAAAAATTAAATGGTTTGGGGATAGTGAAGTTGCATATGGTAAGCAAAAGTGTTGATTTGTGGCTGACGCTTGGCAAAAAGCGGAAGTTTATCGGCGGCTCGGGCAGGAATATTCCGAGTTTTGAGATCTTCACTTCGCCTGATTGGCGCGGGACCGAGGGGCAGATTTACTTTAACCAACCGTTGTATCGGTATGGAAATTTGATTGAGGGAGTTAAACTCACTTTTAAAAAAGGGCGGGTGGTGGAAGCAACCGCCAAAAAGGGCGGGAAGTTATTGAAACAAATGATCGCCCGGCCAAATGCAGATAAAGTTGGTGAGTTTAGCATGACGGATGCGCGCTCGAGCAGAATAACTAAGTTTATGGCCGACACGCTGTTTGATGAGAATATAGGCGGCAAGTACGGCAATACTCACATCGCAGTGGGGATGAGTTACAAAGATACTTATGATGGAGACCCGAAAAAAGTAAAGAAGGCCGGCTGGCGGGCGCTTGGGTTTAATGATAGCGGCGAGCACTGTGACATAATTACCACGGAGAATCGGACAGTAACGGCAATTCTTAAAAGCGGCAAAGAGAAAGTGATTTATAAAGACGGTAAGTTTGTAGTTTAATTATCGAGTTTACGAATTTGAATCGAATTAACTCGAATACTCATAAGCTTATGATCAAGTTTGTGTATTTTGATGTGGGGCAGGTACTGGTAAGTAATAACAGCGGATTGGAGAAGTTTTGGAAAAAGAATGGTTGGAATGAAGAGACCAAGAATTTATTTTGGAAGGCATGGATGGCAGTGAGCGATAAGTTGTGTGAAGGCAAGATCAGTGAAGCGGAAGCGACAGAGTTTATTGAAGACAATGCTCGCGTGGATTTGGGCGATGGATTTAGTTTGATAAATTTTACAGTGGAAACATTTGCACCGATAAAAGAAACGCAAGAATTATTGTTAAAAATAAGGGGCAAATACAGATTTGGGTTGCTTAGTAACGCCTACGAGGAGATGATCCAAGGTTTGATTGGTAAAAACAAATTGCCGAACATTAATTACGAGGTGATTGTTGATTCTTTTGAAGAGAAAGCCGTTAAACCGGATACCAAAATATTTGAAGTAGCGGTTGAAAAGGCTCAAGTAGAGCCAAGTGAGATTTTGTTTATTGATGATAGTGAAGAGCACACGGAAGCGGCAAAAAGTCTGGGGTGGAATGTTTATCGGTTTGATGAACATAGGGCCGAGGAATGTGTTGGGGAAGTTGCAGAGCTACTTTCGCTAGAGTAGCAGTCTGATTTTTTCCAGGGCGCGGGCGCGGTGGGAAACCCTGTTTTTTTCGTCGGTTCCAGCTTGGGCAAATGTTATGGGTGAAAGTTCGTCGGCGATAAAAATGGGGTCATAACCAAAGCCCGATTCTCCCCTAGCTTCGGTGGCAATTTTGCCTTCGACGCTGCCGCGGACGGTTTGGTATTTTTTTTGGATGGGGTTGTAAAGGGTCATGGCGGAAACAAAGCGGGCGGTGCGCTGATTTTCTGGCACATCTTTGAGTTCTTCCAAGAGCTTTTGGTTGCGGTGCTGATCGTTATCGCCATAACGTTTGGAGTAAACTCCCGGTTTACCGGCGAGGGCGGCGACTTCTAGGCCCGAGTCGTCGGCAATGGTCAGAAAGCCGGATCTATTGCCATAAGCCTTGGCTTTAATAAGAGAATTTTCTTCGAAAGTGGTGCCGGTTTCGGCAACGTCAAAGTCGTCGGGAATACCCATGTCTGAGGGGGAAAGAATATCGTGGCTCGTAAGAATTTGGCGGACTTCGTTGAGTTTGCCTTGGTTATTGCTGGCAAAAAGAAGTTTTTGCATTTCGTCTGATAAGGTCTGACCTTTGAAGGTCAGACCTTTAAAATTACTTTGTCAGGAGATTAAGGAAGGCAGAGGTAAGGGAAAGGACGATGGAACCGATGACGGCGGTGAGGAAACCGTCGATGGAGAAGCCCGGGGTGATGTAGGCGGCGGCCCACAAAAGGAGGATGTTGAGAACGAGGGCAAAAATCCCCAGGGTCATAAAGGTGATGGGCAGGGCAATAATTTGGAGGATGGGTTTGATAAAAGTGTTAATGACGCCGATGACGAAGGCGGCCACAACTGCGGCGACTAAATTTTCGACGACAAAGCCCGGGATTAAGTAGGCGGTAATGAGGAGGGCGACGGTGTTGATGACCAGAGAGCCTAAGATTTTCATGGGTTTATGTTAGCAATTTGGATAAATCGGGTCAAAGTTTATCTTGTTTATTTGGTGTATTCACTGAAAAATTGGAGGTCGCGGGCAATGGCGGCGTCCCAGCCGGGGCGAAGGTTATGGTCGGCGCCCGGGTAGGTGTAGTAAGTATAGTCGAGGGCGCTCGCGCCTGAGGCTTCCTGGATTTTTTTCGTGGCTTTGAGGACGTCAACTAAGTCGTTGGACCAGCTCGCGGGCACGGAGTCGTCGGCCGTGCCTTGGTGGATTTGCACGGGGGCGGTGATTCTATCAAAATAGCGGTCGATGGAGTAAAGGTCGACGTCGTAGGTGGCCTCGAACTTGGCGAGGGCTTTCCTGAGGGCCTTGCCGCGATCCTCAGATTCGTCAGTATAGTAGATGATGCTGTAGGGAAAGGGTTTGCTGACGGGGGCCCAGAGAGCGGTGGGGTAGGGAAAATTGGTGATTTCCAAGACAGAAAGGGCGATCTGGCCGCCGTTACTATGGGCCCAGAGAAAGATGTTGGTGGAATCAACGTAGGGCAGTTGGTTGACGGAAGCGAGCAAATCAATGAGGGCGACCGGGCGCTTGAGGCGGGCGGCAAAAGAGTCGTTGTCCTCCGGATCAGAGCCGCCATAGCCCAAAAAGTCGGGGGCGAGGGTGATGTAACCGTGCTGGGCAAAAACGGCGGCGGCGGTCTTGGTGCCGACGCCGGTTTGGTAGTTATCCGGGTCGACCCAACCCCGAAGCATAATGATGGCTGGGGAGCGGGTAGCTTGGTAGTTGGCGGGCAAGTTGATCTGGCCAGTGACCCTTTTGCCTTCGGTAGTGAAGGAAAAAAGCTGGCTGGTAAAAGTGTCTTCCTCTGAGAGTGTTTGTTCGAGAGTAATGGGGCTTACCTCAGGCTCTCTTTGGGAAAGGGCGTCAAAGGTATAAGCATCCAGGGGTCGGGGGTCGAGGATCCTGGCGATGGGGGTGGTGACGGTGGCGTCGGTACTCCTGGAGACGTACCAATAGATGCCGCCGGCAAAAACGAAGATGAGAATAATCAGAAAAAGGAGCAGCTTGCAGCAGAGGGATCTTTTGGCCTTGGGAGTTTCCGGGTCGTTAGTTAGCATATGCGCATTGGCCCCAGAGCCCGAGATGGCTCGCGCGAGCCGCCGACTCCAAGGTGCGGATGTATTCTAACTGATCTGAACCGGTTTTGCTGTAGATTCTGGCAAAACCTTGTTGGACCATCAGGGCGTTGACCAGGGTGCCGTCGGGCAAATAGAGGTACCGAAGAAGCCGGCCGTAGCGGTCGCGGTCTCCCTGTAGGCTGTCTACTTCGAGGCGGACCGATTGGTTGGTGAGAAGGTCGGTTAAGTGCTGGGAAGCTTCGGGGCCATAACACTCTACGGCTTGGCCTGGGGCTTTGGTCTCTGGGGTGTCGATGGAGAGGAGGCGGACGGTTTCTTCCCGACCCTCGAGGGTGACTTTGATGGTATCGCCGTCGATGACTTGGGTAACCCGGTAATAACCAGGAGGGGAGGCGGTTTGGGTGAGGGCTCCCAAAACCTGTTCTTCGATTTGTCTGGCATCGCGAAGTTTCAGACCTGGAATCAAACTTAGGCCTGCTAGAATAAGGATGGCGATAATTAATTGGCGGGGGTTGGTGGGCAACTTCACAGAAGAAGTATGGAAGAGATGGAAAAAATAAGCAAGTTTATCGGTAAAAATTGGGTTGATGGAGTGGTGGCGATATTACTGACGCTCGTGGTAATCCGTCCAGTGTTGGACCCGGATCTTGGGTGGCACTTAAGACTGGGGGAAGAGATAGTAAAGACTGGAAAGATAGTCAGCGGCGATAGTTTGAGCTTTAGTCTACCGGGATATGAATTTGTCAATCATGCCTGGTTACAAGACATAGTTCTTTTTAAATTGTATGAATGGTTTGGGCTGTGGGGAGTGAGTTTGGTTTACGGAGGGTTAACAGCAGCGGGGTTGTGGCTAATTTACAAAACAACTGAAAAATTATTGTCAAAAAAAGGACTGGCTGTGCTGGTGGGCGTGGCGGCAATTTATATGGTGGAGTTTGTGGGGTTGCGGGCGCACGCGGTGACAATTGTTGGGCTTGGTGTGTTGTGGTATTTGCTTAATGGATTTAATACGTCAAAGGTCCGTCCTTTGACGTGGGGTTTGAGTTGGGTTCTTTTATTGTTGTTTGGGGTGTGGGCAAACCTGCACGCGGGGTTTGTGTTGGGGTTTTTGGTGTGGGGATTGTGGTGGGGGGCAGGGGTAATGTTAAGAGTTGTCGATGATAAAAAACTGACGATAAGGAATGATGAAACATTTCATCTAATGTTAATGGTTGCGGCAGCAGCGGCAACACTTGTTAACCCTTACGGAATTGGCGTATGGCAGTTTGCACTAAAGTTGGCAGAAAATAGTGCGGCGGGCGTGTTTAATTCCGACTGGGTGCCCCTGTTGTCCTCGCGACTGCCTTCAGCGAGTTTGCTGATGAGAATCGGGTTGGTGTTGATGTATGCGGTTGCAATGATAGGCAGAAAAAACGTGAGGCAAAAGTTAGTGGCGAGTGTGTTGATGGTGATGACCATCGTATCAATCCGTTACAGCTTGGTGCTGTTGATATTGATCATCCCCCTACTGTTGGTAAGTGTGGAAAAAATGCTTGATGACTGGGCGGAAAAAATTGATAGAAGAGCGTGTTTGATGGGATGCGGGGTGGTGGTGGGATTGGTGGTGGCAAAGAATTGGCCGCAGATGGCGTGTGCTTACGAAAGTAGTGAATGTTTCGGCCGGTTAGGAAATTATCCTTATAAAGCGGTTGAATACATGAAGGAGAATAATTTAAGTGGCAATGTGTTTAATTATTATACTTGGGGTGGGTATTTGGAGTGGCAGTTGCCAGAAAATAAATATTTTATTGACGGGCGGATGGATAGTTTTTATGTGGATGGGGGATCGTTTTTGGCTGAGTTTGCACGGATTGTGGAGATGGCCGAGCCAGACTCGGTTCGGGATGAATGGAAGGAGACGTTTGAAAAATATGAGGTGGATTATGTGGTGATGCCCAAGGAAATGAAACTTGTCGACGGGCTTGAAAAAAATGGGTGGAAGAGGGTAGTGGAGGGAGAGGTGGAAGTGGTGATGGAAAAAAATTAATCGGAAATTTTAGGGCGGTATTGCAATGCTTCGGCGATGTGGGAGGAAGTTATTTCTTTGACGCCGGCCAGGTCGGCGATGGTGCGGGCGATCTTGATGACTTTTTGGTAAGAGCGGGCGGAGAGATTCATGGCGGAGGCGGCTTGGGTCAAGAGTTTTTGGGTGTCGGGAGATAGGGGCGCGTAAGTCTTGAGTTGGCGGCTAGTGAGCTCGGCGTTACAGGTAAACCTGGTGCCCTTGAAGCGGCGTTGCTGGAGGCGGCGGGCCAACTCGACCCTGGCCTGAATGGCCGATGAGGGTTCGGCTCTGTGGGGGGCGGCCAGTTTGGTGATGGCCACTTCTGGGACAGTGATGTGCAGGTCAATGCGATCAAGAATGGGGCCACTGATTTTTTTCTGATAGCGGTCGATGGCGCCGGGCAAACACTTGCAAACCCGCTTCTTGCTGCCGTAGTAGCCGCAAGGGCAGGGGTTGGCGGCGGCAACGAGAATAAATTGGGCGGGGTAGCGCATGGTGCCTGCTGCCCGACTAATTTGGACGATGCCGTCTTCCATGGGCTGCCTGATGGCTTCGAGGACGTGGCGGGGAAACTCGGGGAATTCGTCCAAAAAGAGAACACCGCGGTGGGCCAGAGAAATCTCGCCGGGCATGGGTTTGCCGCCGCCGCCGATCAAACCAATGCGCGAAGTGGTGTGGTGGGGGGCGCGGAAAGGGCGCTGCCTAACGATGGTGTCGCCGGCGGGAATGTTGCCGGTAATGGAGTAGATTTTGGTGACTTCGATGGCTTCGGCTTCGCTTAAAGACGGAAGGATGCTCGGGAAAGCGCGGGCCATCATGGTTTTGCCGGCGCCGGGTGTGCCGGACATAAAGATGTTGTGACCGCCGGCGGCGGCGATTTCGAGAGCGCGTTTGGCCTGTTCCTGGCCTTTGATGTCGGCAAAGTCAAAGTCGGTGATGGCTTGTTTGGTGAGAGAGCGGAAGTCAGTGGGCGGCTCCGGTTCGATGCGGCGGATGCCTGTGAGGTGGGCAATGAGGCTTTGGAAATTTTTGACTGGGTAAATGTCGATGCCCCTTACGATGCTGGCCTCCAGAGCGTTGTCGGCGGGGAGAAAAACTTCTTTTAACTCTTGCTCTTTGGCCAAAAGAGTCAGGGGCAGGGCGCCCTTGGTGTGCCGGAGAGTGCCGTCTAGAGAGAGTTCACCAAAGAAGAATGATTTGCTGATGTCGGCTTCGATTTGGCCGGAAGATAATAACAGGCCGAGGGCGATGGGCAAGTCGTAGGCTGGACCTTCTTTGGGCAGGTCGGCGGGGGCCAAGTTGATGGTGATGCGGCTCATGGGGAAATCACTACTGGAGTTTTTGAGGGCAGAGCGGACGCGCTCGCGGGCCTCATCGACGGCTTTGCTGGCTAAGCCGACGATGGTGATGGAGGGTAAGCCTTGGGCGGCGACGTCGACTTCGACCTCGACCAAAATGGCGGATAAACCAAGCGTAGCTGCCGAGTTTAGTTTAGAGAGCATGGTGTTAATGAGTATAACAAGTTGTCGAACGAATTATGTGTGTGACGGGAAAATTTGCCTTAGGTTCTTTCTAAAAGATAGAGAGTGTCGAGAGCGTAGAGAACTGAGTAATGGGGATTTAAAAAAAGCTGGGGGTTGGTGGGGGTAGCATCGGTTTGGAGAATGACGTAGTAGCCTTCGGGGCTAAATTCCGAGAGAGTAACTAAGGAGTGTTCGAGGGGAGTGTCGTAGCAGAAAGCTTGGGTGATGAGCCAGGCTGCCGGTGCCAACTGGGGCTTGTCGGCCGGAAGGCAGATAAATTTGGGGTCAACGGGGTAGATCTTAAGCTCTGGGTTGAGACCAACGGCCCAATTATTCTCAAAAGACAGGGAGTAAATGGTTAGGTTTGGTTGAGAGATGAAATTACTGACTGATTTAAAGAATAAATATCTGTTGGGATCGACCGGGGAGGTGTATTGGTTTAGGAGAAAATTGCCGGTGGCATTGATGGAGGGCAAGACAAAAAACAAGGTAAAGCCGGCCAGGAAGAAATATGTTCGTCGGGTGTCCAGGCCAAATTTGTGCAGGGCCAAAAAAACGGCGTAGTAAAAGAGGCAAGCAAAAAAAATAATAAGGGGATAAAGGCCGTAAGCAAAACGGCTGGGGTACCAAGAAATGCCTAAGTAATCCTGCTGGGTGAGAGCAAAAAAACTCAAAGTAAAAAGGAGGACAACGATCTTGGTTTGACCATCAAGAAAGCGACTGATGGTTTGGTGTTTGACAAAAATGACCAGGCCCAGAAGGGCGGCAATGATGAGCAGGGGGCCGTATTGGTTGACGAAAAATTGACGTAAGAGGGGAAAGTCCCGAAGGCCGGGCAAGACGCGGACCCGAGCATAATTCTCTAGACCTTCATTTTGAGTTTGGAGTGTTGCTGACGTTTGGGTCTTGGTAGCGACGATGGGTTTGACAACGGCTTGGTAGAGATATTGGGGGGCAAGGCCGAGCAGAGGCAGGCCGGAGAGGAGGAAAATGGTGCCCAGAAGGGCGGTGTGGCGGATAAAGACGGCCTTGTGGCGGATGAGTTGGCGGCGGCGGGCAATGAGTAAATAGATGAGGGGTGGGAGAAGGAGGGGAAGGGCGGCAAAGGCGACGAGGGCGTGGACATTAAACAGACTGCCGGAGAATAAAGCGATGACGGCAGAGGTCACCCCGCGGTAGCGTTTAAGCTGTGACAGCAGTAGGTTAAAAACGGCAAAAACGAGAATGAAACCCAAAAGGCTGGCATAGATATCCCAGGATTGGCGGACCAGAGACATACAAAAGGTGGCCAAGAGATAGGCAAGCAGAGCCAGAGAGGGGCGGGTCAGGGTGGCGGTGAGGAGGTAGACGACTAAGCTACCCAGGATAAAAAGAAGGATCACAAAGAGTTTGAGAGAGGTTTCGACAGTAAAACCGGTAATAAAACTGATCAGGGCGGGAAGGATCTGGACGAGGTTCCGGTCGAAACCGGCCGGGTGGGGGTGGCCGGAGTTGACCACCACGGCTGATTGGTAAAGATAAACAAAGCTGTCGGGGCCGGGGAGGGGGGGGTGGTGATAAAAGTGGGCGCGGCCAATGAGCAATATCCCGGCGAAAAAGATGGTGAGGAAAACGAGGACCGGTAGGTTCGGGGGTGGGAGAGAGAAAGATTTAGACAAGGCTGATGGGTGAGAGTGATGATAAAGGCGATGGGCCGAGAAGAAAGCGGCAGCCAGAAAAAACAAGACGGCTGGAATTGTTTGGGAAGTGATGGGCAGGCCAAAAAAATGAGAGAGGAAAGAAAAGACTAAGGAGATTAAGACGCTACTCACGAGAACTGAGTAAAAAAGAAAATGGGCCAGGGGTGTTTTGGTTGCGGCCGAGTCGAGGTGGCGAGCGGCGATGAATCCCGGGGCAAAAAACAAGATGAGGTTGATAATAAGAAAAAAAATCCCGATTGGCGACATACAAGAGATAGAGCTTAAGGCATAAGCTGAGAGTTTAATGGGGGCAGGCAGT
Organism: uncultured Pseudomonadales bacterium; assembly: GCA_964392715.1. Taxonomy (GTDB): domain Bacteria; phylum Patescibacteriota; class Microgenomatia; order UBA1400; family CAYNFZ01; genus CAYMQI01. The sequence continues at coordinate 10,285 of CAYMQI010000005.1, forward strand.
GGGCGGGCTTAGACTTTTTTGGGGGCGGCGGTTGCGACTTCTAATTTCTGGAACCAGCCGCGACGGTAGAGAATGGCAATGACGGCGTAGACGCCGATATCGATCCAGGTCTCTTCGATTGATTCATTGGCGGGAGTTTTGCCTGCCATGAGGAGGTTTTTGAGGCGTTCGATCTTTTCGGCTTCACGAAAGGCAATACCCAGTTCTTTGACGGAGAGAATGTTGCCTTTGCCGTAGTCTTTGTGTTTCTTGAGGAACACCAAGGCTAATTCTTGGGTAACTTGGGCAAAGGCTTGGTCGAGAGTCTGGGGAGTTTGAGTCATAAAGCAACGGCGGCTAGTTATTAATCGGGCAGGCAAACGGTGTTGTTGACGGTGACGTCGTTGATCTGATTCTGGAGCATATCACAAGTGAAGGGGTCGATGGGAATGGGTGGGCCGCCAGTAGCGGGAGTGGGGGTAGGAGTTGGCGCGGTGCTGGGGAGTGGGGGAAATTGAGGGGGGGGGGGAGGGGGGGTCGTCCAGGTCATCGATGACGTCGTCGGTGTCGTCAATGATATCGTCAATGATGTCGGGAGGGGGTTCTAAGCCCTGGTCGTTGATGATGATGTCTTTGGTCCCTTGGGTGGTCTCGATAACAATGACGAAGTTGTCGGTTTTGGAATAATAATTGGTGGCAAGCGAGGTGAATGTCTCTTTGGTCAGCTTGCCAAAGAGGGCCGCCAGCCTGGAATTGGAGATAAAGCGACGATTTTTGATCAGCTGGGGAGTCTTTTCGTCAAAACTGACAACGAGACCGTTGCCGTAGAATTCAAAAATTTCGCCGTTCCTTTTGATGGTAATTTTGTTGACCGCAAATTCGGGAGTTTGAGATTCGATCTGGCGGACTCTGGTGCTGTTTTGCTCAAGGCGCTGCGAGTAGTTGCGGCCGATGAGGAGGGCCGTGGTGATAATGGCAGAAACAATGGCGGTAATACCGATGCCTAGGAGCGGGTAGAGGAGTTTGGGGCTGGAAGGAATTTTGGGAAAGGTCACCCTTACAGTAAACCAGATTTTTGAAGAACTGGAAAGGAAAACGCCAATGCCCCGGACAGAGAGTCCGAGGCATTGAATTTGAGCGGCTTCTTAGCGGGTGACTGTAATGGTGTTGCTGTTTAATTCTCCACTTGCTGAAGCGATAACCCTACCATTGGCATCCAAGTAGATGGTGTAGTTGGAAGAACCTGTAGAGCCTGTTGAGGGATCAAATGGGATCGCAGCAATATATGTGGGGACGATGAATGGGGTCAAGTTGACCGCGGCGGAGGCGCCGATGATACCCGGAGTAGTGGTGATGACATCGGGTAAGTTGCCATTGTGCTCTGCAGCGTACTGGTAGATGGCGTTGGTGATGGAGTAGAGGTCGGCTCTCCTTTGAGTGTCACGGGCGGAGGCGAATTGCCTACCAGGATTGACGGCCACCAAGACGACGGCGGCGAGAATACCAATAACACCGATGACAACGAGTAACTCAATGAGGGTGAAACCTTTCTGCAGGGCAGCAGTTAGTTTTTTGTAACTGTGCATTAAGATTTCACCTCCTTTCTAAGAGGCTTGATTTTCAGGGACTCGATATCTTCGAGTAGTTTAACTGTATCAAGGCAAAGCTCACCTTGTCAACAAAATGGGGTGATTGCCCGGGGGCAATCAAGAATTAGCGGCTATCTGACGGAGAATTTAGCGGTTTTTTGGCTGATGAGCTCGGCCGCTTTGTTGATTTGAGTGATGTTGAGGATTTGGCTGCCGGCGCTAGCTGGTAGGGGGGCGGTCAAGGATAAGAAAGTTTTTGCAGAAAAGAAGATGGACAGGAGTAAGGCCAAGCTGCCAACGCCAAGCAAGAAGATTTTGAGCAGGGCGTCGGCTTGGTCTGGGTCCAAATTAAAACTGAGTTCTTGATGTAGGTTCATAGTCAATGAAGAAGAAGTAATGAGTAGGAAGTAAAAAGTAATGAGTTATAGAGTATTATTCTGCCTTAAAGGGATTTTGGACATAAACCCTGATGGCTAAAGTATAGTTCCAAACGGCGGGGGCGGCCTCGGTTTGGGAGTCGATGGAGGTGACTTCGACGATGTAGGGTAATTTTTCCAGGCCGGCCAGAAAAAGCTCGAAGTTGGCCTGGTCGGTAGTAAGTTTGAGGATTAAAGGAATATATTTCCAGTTACCCGAGCCTGTCGGGGCCAAGGCGCTAAACTCGATGGAGTGCTGGTTGGAAAAGGTGGCTGACATGGATTCGATGGCCGCGATAAAATCGATCAATTGGCTCTCGTTGGGGAGAGTGTTTAAGATCAAATCGATCTGCTGTTGGTTGTTGCCTAGGTAGGCTAAGGCAACGTCCAGACTTTGGTTGTCTTGCCCTTTGGCGGAGAGTTGTTGGTTAATGAGGTTGAGTTGTTTTAATTTGTTGTTAATCAAGACGACTATAATGATGGTGGTGATGGTGAGGAGGGAAATGGTGATTAAGGTGATTTTAAGGAGTGAGGATGTTTTGGCTTTGATCTGGGCCAAAGTTTCCAGGCGGGTTTTTGAAGATGAGGCCGGAGGGTTTTGAGCGGCCTGGGGAGGTGGGGAGGGTGAGGGTGCCGTCTCTGGGGGGAGGGGGCTAGTGGGCAGTGGGGAGTTTTGGGTTGGTACTTGGGTGGGTGTGTCTGACATCAAGGTGTGAGATTATTGATGGTGGCGCTAATGGAAAAATCGACGTTTTCGGTGGTTTCTAGAGATTGCAGAGGGACGATGACTTCTTTGAAGGTGTCCGCGGAGGCAAGCAAGCTTTTGTAGCGGAGGAGTTCTTCTCGAGTGAGAGCGCGACCGATGAGGATAAAAGTGTTTTTGTCTTTGGTGAACGTAATGCTTGCGAGGTTAATGGTTGAGGGAGTGACTTTGTCGATAGTTCTAAATACCTCCAAGGGGGTAGTCTTGAGGGGAAAGAGGGTGGTAATGGCGGTGCTGTTTTGGTTCAAGGCGGCGACGAGCTTGGTGTCATAGGTGGGGGTGGCGGCCGCGGCGTCGAGAGAGACAAGTTGGGCGTTGGCTTTGCCTTCGGCGAAAATGAGGGCGGCAAAGGCGGCGGCGATGGAGGCAATGGCCAGGACGAGAATGACCAAAGAGATTTGAAAAGTGGTGAGTAGTTGTTTGTATTTAAGGGCGTGATTGTAGATGTTTTGCAGGTTCCCAGGCAAGAGGTTGATATTTTGGTGACTTTGGGGGGGGAGGATTGAGGAGGCGGCCGCGGCGTAGGCTTCGTGGAAAGCCGGAGTGGTGCTGGGGATTTGCATCAGGCTCATGTTTATTTTTAAGTTGTCCTTAAACCAATCAGCAAGCTCCACGGTGGCACTTTCACCAGTTAAGTAGGCTGGGGGGGCGACTGGAGGCGCGGATTGGTCGTGGTGGAGAGAGTAAAAAGACAAGAGTTCCTGGATGGACTGATTGGTTCGCTGCAGAGAGATGTTGGTGTCTGTCCCGGCTTCGAAACGGTTGGTGACAGTAAGGGTGGAGAGACCGTTTTCGATGAGGGTGGCTGAACTGCCGCTTTGGTTGATTTGGGCAAGGATGGAGGTAGCGGCTCGATCCTGCGAGGGCAAAATATGGGTAAGGACTGAAGCGGCCGGCTCAAAGCTAATGGCGCGGATGCCGATTTGTTCGAAAATTTCTACCAGGTCATCGAGCAAGGTTTTGTTGAGAGCGACGACGAGGACAGTGAGTTCTGTCTGATTTTGGGCAATAAGCTTCCAATCGAAGTAAATTTCTTGTTTGGGCAAGGGGAAAATTTTCTCGATCTGCCAAGAAAGGGCTTCGGTAATATCCTCGAAGTCGATTTTGGGTAGAGTATGGAGTCGGCTGAAGGAGTGATTGTCGGGCAAAATGACGCAGGTGTAGCTCGTCGTAAACTTGCCCTGACTTAATAGTTTCGTGAGGGCAGCAGTTAGGGCGGGCTTATCGAGAATGCCGTGGTCGAGAATGTTGGAATTTAAGAGGACTTCAGCTTGGGAACGGATCGTTTTGCTGGAAGTGATGGCGACGGCCCGAAGGGCATTTTGGCTGATACTCAAGCCAAAATGGTCTTGTTGAAATAAGGGGTTGGTGGGCAGGAATTTCATGGTTTGTGGCAACTCAAAAACACGGATTAGAAATCCGTTAGCTTGATTGTAGAGCAATTTGTAGCTGCTTGCCAGAGACTTGGGTGATGGTTATGATGAAAGAGTGAGAAAACAACCAACTGCCCAGTTGAAGGATGTGGGTTTTACCTTGATGGAAGTGGCGGTGGCGGGGGCGGTATTGGCAATTTTCTTTGCCTCTATTGCAGTCATCACCCAAATGGTGCTCGGGTTAATCGGCGAGAGTCGAATCAGGGCGGTCTCGGCTAATCTGGCCCAAGCAAGGATGGAGAGGGTGAGAAATTTGGCTTATGCGAGTGTTGGGACAATGGGGGGGATTCCAGCCGGCCCAATTGCCCAACAGGAGATTGTGAACATCAATGGCCAGAATTTTGAAGTAAGGACGAACGTGGTTTATATTGACGATCCGTTTGACGGGGTGGCGCCGGGAGATAGTCTGAGCACGGACTACAAAAGGGTGAAGGTGGCGGTGTCGTGGGACGGGCCATTTGCCTCGAAAAACCCCCTAGTGGTGGTGACGGATGTTGCCCCAAGAGGGACTGAGGCGGAGGAAGTCGGCGGAGTGTTGCAGATTAAAGTTATAAATGCTCTGGGCGACCCGGTAGAAGGAGCGAGCGTGTTTATTGTAAACGACGCGGTAATACCGGCGATAAATATTGAGACGACGACCAATGTGCAAGGGGGGGTAGTGTTGCCAGGATCGCCGATTTGTAACGTATGTTACCAAATTCGGGTTGAAAAGAGCGGGTATTCTAGCGACAAAACCTATTCGAGTGGGGAAGTGGCCAATCCAAGTAAGCCCTACTCAACCATACTTGATGGCGAAGTCAGTCAGGTAACTTTGGCAGTAGATAGAGTGGGATCGATCCAAGTGCGAACAACTGGTTCCCGGGCTGCCAATTATCCTGCTTTCTCTGGCGTGGCGTTTATCCTGAGGGGGAACAAAATAATTGGGACAAACACCTTGGATGAGAATGTGTATAAGTATGAAAAAAATTTAACTTCCGGTCCCGGAGGATTATTGAACGTGGCCAATTTGGAATGGGATACTTATAGCGTGTCGATCCCGGTAGCGTCGTCGGTTGATTTGGCCGGATCGATACCCATTAATCCGTTTAGTCTGTTGCCCGGCGGTAGTGTGAACTTGTGGGTGGTGACGAGTGCCGCCAGTGCCAATTCTATGTTGGTGGTGGTAAAAGACGCCAGCGGCAATCCGTTGGCTGATACCAGTGTTAAGTTGCTGACTCCTAGCGGTGGGGTACTAAATGGGGTGGCCGGGGCGGTGGGCAAAGGGGACACGGGACAAGTCTTGTTTTCTAACTTGGCGGTCGGGGAGTATGGAGTGACGGCAACTAAGTCGGGCTATCTGCAAGCCAGCTCTTCTGCCATAGTAAACGGAGACATTACCGAAGTGACGGTGCTGGAGCAATAGTAAAAGTAACCCCGCACCAAAGCGGAGCTTGGTACGGGGAAGCAAGATAACAAGGTAACAAAGCATGGATATTAATCAGAATAAAAGAGCAGGGTTTGGGTTGGTGGAGATGATGGTGTCGACATTTGTGTTCGTATTGGTGGTGGCGACGGCCGCGGTGATGTTTACCTATTTTTGGCGCAATTATAATTTTAGTTTTGATGAGGGGCGGACGGTGGCTACTGCCCAATACGTGATGGACCGGATCAATGCCGAGGCGCGGGAGATGCAAGTGAGTGAAGCCGGAGGCTATCCGCTGATGCGAGCCGATGACAATGAAGTGGGCTTTTTTGCCGATGTGGACAATGACGGTGTGGTAGAGCAAGTCAGATATTTCTTGAGCGGCAGCGAACTGCTGCGAGGGGTGGTCGAGCCGACGGGGGAGCCGCCCACGTACGATCCCGGGCAGGAAAGCGTCAAAGTGGTGGCAGAGAATATCCGTAACAGCACGCCGGTATTTTATTATTACAATGAGAGCTGGCCCGGAGATCTGGTCAATAATCCCCTAGCCGTCGGGAGCCGATTGACACAAACGAGGTTAGTGAAAGTTGAGCTGGTTGTAAACACTAGCCCGGGAAACATCGACGATTTTAAAATCGATACTGAAATTATGTTGAGGAATTTAAAAACCAATTAAAATGAAAACAACGCGGGGTAGCATATCGATTTTTGTGTTGATCATGGGGGTAATTTTCTCGATCACCATCGGGGGAATGGTGATGTTTGGATCGCTTGAATATACCAATAGCAGAAGAAGTGAATCATACGGAAGGGCGGTTGATATCGCTGAAGCGGGAATTAATTATTACCGTTGGCACCTGGCTCATGATATGACAGATTATACCGATGGTACCGGTAATCCAGGGCCATATGTACATGACTATACTGATCCGCAAACGGGCCAGGTGACTGGACAGTTTAGTTTGGAGATCACGCCGCCTGAACCCGGATCCCAAGTGGTAACGGTGAAATCCATTGGCGCCAGCAGTCAGCACCCGACGATCAGACGGAGCGTAACGGTCAGGTTTGGGGCAGAATCATTGACGGCGTTTTCTTTCTTACATAATGCCAGCGTCTGGTTTGGTCAGGGAATCATGGTATCGGGGGAGGTGTTTTCCAATGGCGGGATCAGAATGGACGGAACCCATGATTCTTTGGTCAAAACCAGTAAAGCAACGTATACGTGCGGAACGGAAACGGGGTGCTGGCCGCCACAACAAAAGCCGGGTGTTTGGGGAAATGGCGGGCCACAGGAGTTGTGGCAGTTTCCGGTGCCGGCTTTTGATTTTGACAGTATTGTGACGGACTTTAATAGCTTAAACGCCGAGTCACAGGTTAGCGGAGTTTATTATGGTCCGTCGGGAGCGTTTGGTTACCACCTGATATTTAAGGCCGATGGAACGGTGGATGTATACAAAGTGACGGCGGCAACCAGCCGACGCGGGTGGAATGCCGACGACGTGTGTGAAGTGTTATTTCAGACAATAACCAATGAACAATTGTTGGGAAATTATAATGTAGAAGACAAGAAACTTTTTTATTTTGAAGATACCGTCTGGGTAGAGGGTACGGTCAAAGGCAAGGCGTCGGTGGTGGCGGCGAGGCTGCCGGTTGAAAGTTACAGCACCAATATTTGGATTAATGACAATTTGGTGTACGAGGCTCAGGATGGCTCGACGGTGTTGGGGCTGATTGCCCAAAGCAATATTTATTTTGCTTATGATATCCCGCAAGACTTTGTGATAAATGCGACGATGATTGCCCAAAACGGCAGGGTGATGCGGCATCATTATAATCGGTCGGGTTGCAGTAGCGGTAATAAAGCAGTGCGGGACAGCTTGGCGATTTTTGGATCTTTGGTGACCAAAGAAAAGTCTTATTGGAATTTTACTGGAAGCGGAGTACTCAGGTCCGGATTTGTCGATCGGATAATAACTTACAATCAGAACGCACTGGACGGCCCCCCACCATATTTCCCAACTACCGGTGTGGTAAAAATCCTCTCGTGGGAAGAGGATGTGGCTAATTAAGGCTAACGGGTGGCTTGGAGGTTGCTGACGACTGAGTAGATGGGAGTAATGACAGAAAGGACCATAACACCGACGCCGATGCCCACGACCAACATGAGCAGGGGTTCGATAATTTCGGTAGTCTTCTTGACGGCCGACTCAACTTCCTGTTCGTAAAAAACGCCTAAGTCTTTGAGGGTAGAATCCAGAGTGCCGGACTTTTCACCGGAGGCGATCATCTGGGTCAAAAGGGGAGGAAAAATTTTGGTGCGTTTAAAGGAAAAGGCGAGGGTTTTGCCGGTGGTAACGTCGTCGATGATGCTTTTGGAAAGTGATTTGTGTTTGGAGTATGTCACGGAATCGAGGGAGATTTCCAGGGCCCCAGTAATGGGCACGCCGGAACTCAGCAGAGTGGAGAAGGTACGACAAAAGCGGGCAATATCCATTTGTCTGATTAAGTTTTTGATGACTGGGATCGGGGAAATGAGGGAATGGATGAGATTTTTGCCAACTTTGGTTTGCATAAAAAAGATAACGGAGATGGTGGAAACAACCATAGAGGTCAAGATGAGGTATTTATATTTGCCCAAAATAAGGGTGACTTGAAACATTAGTTTGGTGGCGGGGTGGAGAGGCAGTTTGAGATTCAAGAAAACCTGGCCGATTTGAGGAAGGATAAAGAAAAACATGAGAATGCCAATACCCAACATGGCGATAAAAACGACCGAGGGATAGAGAAGGGCGCCGAGGATTTTTTGACGGAGAGAGTGTTCGGCGCGGATTTCTTCTTCCAACTGGGCAAAAGTCTCGGCTAACGTGCCGCTGATCTCGCCAGATTTAACAATGGTGACAAAGAATTTATTGAAGGAGTTGGGGTAGCGGGCAAACACGGTGGAGATGCTTTGACCTTGGTCGAGACCGTAGCTTAAGTCGCTTAAAATTTTTTTGGTGAGGGCGTTGGTGGACTCTTCCAAGAGGACACTAATTGAATCGGAAATAGACAAGCCGGATTTGAGCATGGTAGAAATGTAACGACACAAAGTCATCTTTTCCACCGCAGAAAGGGAGCCGCGGTTGGCGGCGGAGCTGGTGACCTCTTTGATGGAGATGGGGGTGAGGCCTTTTTTGGTGAGATCAGAGGCGACGGCGTCGCGGTTTTCGGCATTGGTGGAGGATTCGAGAATTTTGCCGGCTTGGTCCTGGGCTTTGTAGAAGAAAATGGGCATGATGTAAATGAGTAATGAGCAAGAAATAATGAGTAATGCAAATGAAAGTTTATTCGCGCATGACCCTCAAGACCTCTTCAATGGTGGTGATGCCGGCGTTGGCCTTGCTGACACCGTCGACAAAAAGTTTGACCATGCCCTGTTTGAAGGCTTCGACCTCGACTTCTTGGCTTGTAGCGCCGTTGGCGATTAAGTTTCTGATGCCTTCGCTTACTTCTAAAACCTCGTAGATGCCCAAGCGGCCTTTGTAACCGCTCATGCCACACTCGGCACAGCCGGTACCTTTGTAATACTCGGCCCCGCTAAAATCGCTGCCCAACTCTTTTTTGAGATACTCGATGATTTCGGGGTTGGGGGTGTATTTGGTGATACAGCTATTGCAGATGCGCCTGACCAGGCGTTGGGCGATGATCAGGTTGACGGTGGAGGCAACGAGAAAGTTTTGGGTGCCCATATCCAGTAGGCGGGGGAGAGCACCAGCGGCGTTGTTGGTGTGGAGGGTGGAGAGGACTAAGTGGCCGGTGAGGGCCGAGTGAATGGCGATTTCGGCAGTTTCCGAGTCGCGGATTTCGCCGATCATAATAATATTGGGGTCGTGACGAAGAAGGGCGCGCAGACCGGCGGCAAAGGTCAGGCCGGTGACGGTGTTGACCTGAACTTGGTTGACGCGGCGGATGCCATACTCGACCGGATCTTCGATGGTGCAGATGTTGACCTCGGGAGTATTTAAGATGTTGAGAAGACTATAGAGAGTGGTGGTTTTCCCAGAGCCAGTCGGGCCGGTGACCAAGACCATGCCGTGGGGTTTTTTGATGTTTTGTTTGACTTTTTCGAGGTAGTCGCCGGCAAAGCCCAGTTCTTCCAGGCTTAGAGGGCGGGCGGATTCGGGCAGGAGACGCATGACGACGTTTTCACCGTAGAAAGAGGGCAAGATGGAGACACGCAGGGCAACAAAATTGTCACGGACTTTAAACTTGAAGCGGCCGTCTTGGGGAACGCGATGCTCGTCAATTTTGAGCTGGGAGAGAATTTTGATACGGGCGACAATGGGTAAGTGGAGTTGTTTGGGCAAGTTTAAGACGTCACGAAGGATGCCGTCGACGCGAAACCTGATGATGACTTCATTTTCCAAAGCCTCGATATGGACGTCGGAGGCGCCTTCGGCGACAGAGTATTCAAGAAGAGTGTCGAGAATTTTGGTAACGGGAAGATCAATGGTGTTTTTGTCGGGAGTGGCGCCGGGCTTTTGGGTGGCCTGGATATTTTCCTCGATAATTTTTTTGAATTCTTCGCGGATATTTTTTTTGTACTGGCCGAGGGCTTTTTCAAGTTTGGAGGGGGTAATGTAATGGGGAATAACGCCGATGCCCGAGCTTCTTTTGGCAAATTCGATGGCTTCGATGTCCTGGGGGTTTTCCAGAGCCAGGTAGAGTTGGCCATCTTTGATGGCAAAGGGGATCATGTGGAAGGAGGCGGCGGCCTGTTCGGGGATGGTGGAGAGCACTACCTGGGGAATGACGGTGTTTTTTAGGGAGGCATAGGGAACCTGGTAATAACTAGAAACGAGTTTGCCGAGGACTTCTTCGGTGATAATGCCGCGAAAAACCAGAATATCGCCGATAGATTTACCCAAGTCTGAAGCGGATTTATCGATGGCGTCAAATTGCGTGTCGGTCAAGTAACCGGCAGTTGTCAGAATTTTTTTGAGGACGGGAGTGGGCAGGAGCATGGTATTATGCTACAGCGGAAGAGGAGGTTGAAGCAAGAGAAAACCGGGAAGTAGATAACAGAGGAAAGGGAGGAGCTCGACGGCAAGAAAAAGTGAAAGAGTGGAACAAAAAACTGGTAAGGCGGTGGAGCCTACTTGAGGTCTTTTTTGAGGTCTTGGTACCACACGTCCAAGATCTTGGCAACCAAGTCTTTGGCGCCTAAGCCAAAGGCGAGGCCCAAACCGATGGCCAGCATGGCGACGAAACCAATGAAGAGGGTGTTGATTAAGTCCGAGGCGATGTTGAGTTCGGCAAATGCAGCCAAGATGGTAAAGACCATGATCATATAGCTGGCTATTTTACTGACCAAGCGGCCGGTGCTGGCGTTAATTTGGGCCAGGGAACCTTTGACCAGGCTCTCAACCAGGCCAGCGACAATGACGCCGACGGTGAGGATAAGGGCGGCGGAAATAACGTTGGGTATATACCTTAAAATGCTGGTGAGAAAGTCTGAAACCGGGCTTAGGCCCAGAAGATTGGTGGCGGCGATGAAAAAAACTAAGATAACCAACCAACGGACGATATTGCCAATCACGTGTTCGATGGTAGCGGTAATTTCGGCTTTTTGTAAGAATTTTTCGACGGCGGTGTCTTTGATGGCTGCCGATAAGCGGACAGTTTCCAGAAGCTTCACGGTGAACCATCTGAGCCATTTGCCAACCAAAACTCCAGCCAGGATAATAAGAACGGCAGCAATAATGGTGGGGATGAAACTGACTAAGTTGGAGAGGACGTTACTGAGGGCGACTAAAAAAGCGTCCTGAATATTGTTGATGGTGACAAGACTCGTTTGCATGGATCCTCCTTTTTGGTAGCTCTTAAAGCCATTATGACTAGCTCTCTAATGATTGTCAACTTGGCTACCAGAGAAAAACCCCCACCTTTTTTTGGTGGGGGTTTTTACAAAGCTGGAAATTGTAAGCCAGATTCTGTCTAGTCGAGTCAGACTCGACTTGGTGGTCATCTATCTAATGCCCCTACTTTAACCTGAGGGAAGCGCGTAAACGGTTGGTCGAGGGTTGCAGCAGGGAGGATTGCCCTTTTCACCCTCTGTCCCCCACTTTTTTGGGTGGGGGTGAGTTGTAGTCTCTGTTGCTCTAACTGGCGGTTGGCCTTCGACTTGGTTCAGGTTACCCTGACCGCGTAGAAGGGGACCCGCTTCTGTTTGCACAGAACACCCTGCTTCCGGCTGTCTGGACTTTCCTATCCGATGTGACTCGGATTAACCACTGCCTTTACAGC
>CAYMQI010000005.1:22161-34022 GCA_964392715.1 uncultured Pseudomonadales bacterium
AGGGTAGATTGTAGCAAGAATAGAAGGAAACGTCAATACTATAGGATAGTTAGAGGTCGTCCAAACTGGGTTTGTATTCCTGGTGGATGACTTTGCAGACCAAGAAAAGGGGCACGGCCAAGACGGCGCCGACGATGCCCATTAACTTAAGACCGGCGATGATTAAAATGATGGTGGCCAGGGGGTGAATGCCCACTGCCGATTGCATGACTTTGGGGACGATAAAGTTGATTTCAAGTTGTTGAACAAGAATGTAGAGGGCGATGACAAAAATTGCCATCAGGGGATTGTGGGTGGCGACGAGGGCTAGGACGATGGAGGGGATGGCAGAAAGCGTGGGGCCGATATTGGGAATAAGTTCCAGAAAGCCGGCCAGGATGGCCAAGGGCAGGGCGTAAGGGATACCCAGAAGCAGGAGCCCGAGGTAAGTCATGGCGCCGACGATGAGCATCAGGGCCAACTCGCCGCGGACCCAACCGCCAAGTTGTTTATCCAGGGCGTTGACAAATTTCTCGGCTTTTTTCTCGGCACCATCATGGCCAAAAAAGAAGGTCAAGTGTTTGTGGACGTGTCGGCGCTCCATCAAGAGGTAGTAGGTGATAACCAGGAAAGTAAAGATGGCAACGACGGCAGAAAAAGTGGAGGTGACTAATTTCACAACCGGGGCAAAAGAGCCGAGTTGATTGGTGATCAATTGGAGAGATTGAAGGTTGACTTCGGCGGGCTTGAGTTTATCGGCTAGGCTTTGGATGGGTAAAGCAGTGATGAGGTTGTTGGTCTGAGTAATAAGGGGCGGGAGAATGGTAATGACCATGAAGGCAACTACGGCAATGGCCAAGATATAAACTAAGATAATACCCAAGGGTCGGGGGACACGGAATTTTTCCAAAAGAGTGACCAGCGGATCGAGGGCGGTAGTCAAGAGGACGGCAATAAACAGGCCGATAATTAAGTCTCTTAAGATATAAGTGACGTAGAGACCAAGCAGAAAAAGAAAAATGGAGGCAATGGTTCTGGTGGAAATTTCGATTTTGTGGACCATATCAGGTTGGCGGCTAGAGTGTGATCAAGATTTACTGTACCAGTCTTCTACCAGGAGTGCAACTTGTTGCTGCCAATTGGCGATGGTGATGTTGATGGTATGGTCAACCGGTGATTTGTTGAACCAAGTGAGCTGGCGGCGGGCGTATTGGCGCTCGGCGGAGGTCCATTGGTTCACCGCTTCTTGGTTGGTGATTTGGCCTGATAAATAAGCAAGCCACTGGCGGTAGCCGGTGGCGGTGGCGGCGGGGAAGGTTTGATCAAAGCCGGATTTAATCAGTCGATCAATTTCCTGTGCGAAGCCCCGGTCGAGGCGCTGGTGAACCCGAGCTTCAATCTGCTGATCGATAAAATCTATTGGGCCGGTAAGGTTGAGCCAGAGGTGATTGGCGGTTGAAAAGTCGATTTTTGGGGCGGTTTTTGTAGGTTGCCAACCTGCAATCTCAATGGCGCGGATAAGGCGGCGGGGATTATTTTGGTCGGAGTGGTTCATGGAGGAAAATTTTTGAGGATTAACGGTTTGAAGTTCACGCTGAAGTTCTGATAGAGAGAGGGTTGATAATTTGTCGCGGAGTTTGGCGTCGGGTTTGATAGTGACTGAGGCGGGAGGATTGATGAGGGCGTTTAAGTAAAGGCCGGTACCAGAGACGATAATGGGCAAGGCTCCCCTACTGCAAATGTCGGGAATAATAAGTTGGGCAAACTTTAAGAAGTTGGCAAGGCTGAAGTTCTGATTTGGTTCGACCAAGTCGTAGCCCCAAATCCTGGCTTGCCCAGATTGATAAAAACCTAATTTTTTGTTGCACCAAGATAAATTCGAAATTCGAAATTCGAAATTCTCAATGTCCTTGCCGGTGCCGATATCCATGCCGCGGTAAACCTGGCGCGAGTCGGCGGAAACTAGCTCGCCGTTGAATTTTTGGGCAAGCTTGAGGGCAAGGGCGGTCTTGCCGGTAGCGGTGGGACCGGAGATGATGAGGAGTTTATTCATCTTGAAAGAAATAATGAGGAGGAAGTAATGAGTAATGTCAAACGACGATGGGGCGTTGATTTAAGTTGTCTTTGTTGATGATTTGGTCGAGGATGTCCCACCTTTGCTTTTTAATTTTGTGGGGAATGTCGTCTGGGTAAAGACGCCAGGCGGTGGTGCCGGGGCGGGGTGAGTAGATGGCGACAAAGCCAATTTTCCAACCTATTTTTTTGGCCAGGACGACGGTGTCTTGGAATTCTTGGTCGGTTTCACCCGGGAAGCCAACGATGATGTCGGTACCGATTACCACGTCTGGAATGGATCTGCGCAATTTTTGTACTAGATTTAGATAATCCTGCCGGGTGTATCCGCGATTCATGCGCTTGAGTACAGAATTTGATCCGGATTGGATTGGTAGATGAATGTAGCGGTCAATTTTTGCATTATGAGCAATTTCGGTGATCAATTCGTCGTGAAAGTCCCAAGGGTTGCTACTTAAGAACCTGATTTTCCCGATGCCGTCTACTTTGGAGATTTCTTGGAGGAGTTTGACAAAAGGGGGCGTGCCTCTGAACTTTTTATATTGGCTTTGGTTGGTGGGTAAGTCGCTGGCTCTTGGAGTATTGTTTCGGTCCATAAGCATTTTGCGAAGGCCAATGCCGATCTTTTCCAAGCCCCAGGAGTTAACGTTCATGCCAAGGAGAGTAATTTCGGTGTAGCCTTTGGCGACCAAGTCATGAACTTCGGAGAGAATACTGTCCATGGGGCGGGATTGTTCGCGGCCCCTGGAGTAAGGGACGATGCAGAAAGTGCAAAATGAATTGCAGCCGACAGAGATGGGGACCCAAGCGTGAACGCGATCGCGGCGGACGGCGGCTTGGTTGAAGCCGACTTCATTGATGGGCAGAATTTCGTCGACAACCGGGATCATTTCCAAGAGGTGCTTGTTGCCGTGGTGGGTCATACAGCCGGTGAGGATGAGCTTGGGGCGGGGTTTGCCTTTCTCCTCAAAGTAAGTGACGATATTGTGGATAAAACCTTTGGCGCGGTCTTCGGCTCTTTGTCTCACGGCGCAAGTGTTGATGATGACTTCGTCGGCAGTCTTCCAGGATTTGGCCGGCGTGTAGCCGCGGGCCTGGTAATCGCCTTCGATGCGCTCGGAATCTGATTTGTTGGACTGACAACCAAATGTGTGGATGTAGTAAGAGGGCATAGGGAATCAGAAAATAATATTAGGAAGTAATGAGTAATTAGAATATTTTAACAAATGCGAAGGAAAGGCGAAATTAGCTTGGGGCTGATGAATCAGCTAGAAGCCGACGAGTATTGGGTAAGGGCGTAGTGCCAGAATTTGAGGCTGGCCGTCAAGGTAACAGCGGCGGCGGCGATGGAGGCGATAAAGAGCCAGGGAGAAAGAAGATTAAGAAAGGCTTTGGCGGGGAGAGTGTAGGCGATGCCGATGGGGATGATGAAAGTGATCAAGTTGCGGATAAAAGGAGTGTAGATATCGGTGGGGACGCGAGCCATGGAGGAAAGATCCCGATAAATCATGATAGTATGGTCAACTTCGGTGGTGACGACGCCCAAACCAGCGACAAAGATGTGAATGGCGGTGATAATGATAAAGCCGGAGAGGGAAAGTATAATAAAAAAGAGAAGAGAAAGCGGGGAAAGGGTGAGAGCGGGCTTGATCAGAACAATGATGATAATAATAAATAGAGGTACGTCCAGGACATCGGTTTGACGGGTGAGGGCTTGGAAAAGCGGGCTCATGGGTTTGACGAGACGAAAGTCGAATTCTCCGGAAATTATTTGGTCGCGGAACCAATAAATGCCGCGAAAAAAAGTTTGGCCAAAAATGTCAAAGAGGTTAAAGAACAAAAAGAAGATAACCATTTGGTCGAGAGAGTAACCGGTGACGAGGCTCACCTTTTCACCTATCAAAATAAGTAACATTAAGAAAAAGCCAAAACGAATAAGTTTGCCGATCATAAACATAATGGCGCCACCGCGTTGGGCGATGCTTGATTGGACTGAGAGCGAGGCCGATTTAAACCAGACGAATAAATATTTGTGCATATTACCTGCCAAAAGCGCCGTAAACCCTGAGGCCGCGGCGCCATAAAAATTGTGAGAGGAGATAAAGAGAGACGATCCAGAAAATCATGGTGGAGAAGCCGGAGACAATTGCGGATGAGGGCAGGCGACCTAAGTAAATTTGCATGGGAAAGTAGATGAAGTAGGCGGTGGGAAGTTTGGTGACAATGTCGGCGGAGGCTTTGGGGAGGATGTCCAAGGGGAAAAGTCCGCCGGCTAAGGATTCGACGAGGACAAAACTCAAGAAACGTTGGGGCCAACCGTTTTGCTCATAAAACCAAAAAGTGCTCATGCTAATAATAAAACTAAAAATGAAATAGAGGGTGGCGGCGAGAATGACGGCTGTAATAAAGTAGATGAGAAGCAGAGGATTGGCTTGTAGGGAAATGGGCGGGTGAAGAAAGAGAATAACGAGGGCGATTTCGATAATAGAAAAGAAAATGTTTAGTGATTTGTCGGAAATATCGCGGGCTACCCAATAGAGGAAATAATTAAAGGGTTTGAGCAAGTGGTTGTTAAGATCGCCTGTGGCGATTTCGCCCTGGGCGTCGATGGAGCGGGAGCTTAAGACCACGGCGCGGATGACTGAGGTGCCTAAGATGTAAGTTAAGAGGGTGCTTTGAGTATAGGAGAAAATTTGAGTTTGGTTGCCGGTAACGGCCAGCCACAAAAAATAAACAGTGAGAAGCTGGATGACGTTTCGCAGGCGCCACATGACGAAGTTCAAACGATAGACAAAACCGTTTTGCCAGGAAACTTTGGCGATGCCGAAGTATTTTGAGAAAGTCATTATTTCTTCATTTTCCCGGTAAAAACTTCGCGAATGATGGCCTCGATGGGGGGTTCGATGATATTTAAGTCGGCCACGGGGAATTTCTGCAGGAGCTCGGCGGCTTTGTGAGCAGCCTGCCCGCGAGGGACAACGATGCGGGCTTTGGGGTGCTCGTATTCTTTGAGGTCACCGAATTCGGCCAGTTGCCTAACGCCGACGTCGCGGCTGAAGACGACTTCGATGATTTTGTTCCTGGCGTAGCGGTCGATCACGTTTTGAAGCCGCCCGTCGAAAAGCACGTGACCGCGGTCGATGATGATCACCCGCTCGCAGAGTTCTTTGACGTCGTCCATGTAGTGGCTGGTAAGAATGATGGTGGAATTGAATTTGCGGTTGTATTCTTTGATGAAGTCGCGCATGGTTTTTTGCATCACCACATCCAGACCAATGGTGGGCTCATCTAGGAAAAGGACTTTGGGGGAGTGAAGCAGGGCGGCTATGAGCTCGCACTTCATGCGCTGGCCCAGCGAGAGTTTGCGGACTTGGACGTTTAAGACTTCTTTGACGTCCAAAAGTTCGACAAGGGCATCGAGAGTTTTTTTGAAGCGGGCCTCGGGGACCTCGTAGATTTCTCGGTTTAGGATGAAGGTCTCCATGGCGGGCAAGTCCCACCAAAGTTGATTTTTTTGGCCCATGACGAGCGCAAATTGTTTTTGGAAAGCGGGCTCGCGGTTCCAGGGAATGTGGCCCAAGACGCTAACCTGGCCATCGGTTGGATAAAGTAAGCCTGAGAGACACTTGAGGGTGGTGGTCTTGCCGGCGCCGTTGGGGCCGATAAAGCCGATCAACTCGCCTTCGCCAATAGCAAAGCTAATGTCGTCGACTGCTTTGACGTTTTTGTACTGGCGCCTGACCAGAGATTTGATGGATCCCATGAGGCCGGGCTCTTTTTGGTGAACCTTATAATGTTTTTTGAGATGGTGGACGGAGATCACTGGCATGGTAATTAGAAAATAATGAGTAAGGAGTAATGAATGATGTGTGGGGGATTGATTATAACCTGTATGGCGTTCGTTATGAACTGGCGGATGAGTAATGTTTGATGGCATAGTGGAAAAACCAACGGCTGATAGCTAGACTAATAAAGGCGGCTGGGACAAGGACAAAAATGTAATTTAGTGAAGGAATGCCCAAAAGAATCTGAGTGGGGATGGAAGTAACTAAGATGATGGGGAAGATATAGACAAAAAGGAGTCGGAGTGGACCTTGATAAAAGGATTGGGGTAGTTTCATAAAATCGCGAACGCTGGGAAAAAGCCAGGGAAGATTCTCGATTCGGTCAAACCAAAAAGCCATGCTCATAGTAATGAAGTACAAGGAATAGAAAAGGATGGCTCCCAACAGAATAAAGATGGCAGCCTGAATAATGTTGATCAATTTAATTGACATATGGCCTAGGTTAACGGCGTAGAGAATGGTGAAGAGCCCTAAGAAAAAACTGTTGGCATTGTCTAGATCAAGGTGCTGAAAAGAAATCATAAACTGGGAATCGATGGGTTTGATGAGGTCAAAATCTAGGGTGCCATCATTGATTTTTTTGGGGAGCTGACTGAAGTTGTTCCAGAAAATCCCCCAGAGAATGGAAGTCATAATGAAAAAGACCCCTTGGAGCAGAAGGATTTCGGCTTTGGTCCAGCCGGCCACAACATTAACGTTGGCAAACAGAATCTGGTAAAAGAAAATTGAGAGGGCAAACCAACCTACGTCGACGAGCGACCATATTAAGAAATCCACTTTGTAAATAGTGGCGTGGATTAAGGAATACTTGGAAAATAGTTTGATAAGTTTTAGGTAGCGTTTCATTATTGGCCAACGGCAGTGTAATTTTTGACGGCTCGATCCCAAACAAAATTGAGAATTTGGGCTAAAACAAAGATCCAGATGATGGCTATGGCAATTTGGGTGAAGGCAAAAGAAAGGTCTGGATGAAGATAGAATTCAACCGGAGTGTATAGGCGGTAGCGGAAAGGTAAAAATAGAGATAACTGTTTGAGTGCCGGAGGCATGAGTTCAAAAGGGATGAGAATGCCGGAGAAAATCATACCGACAATCCAACGAAAATGCATAAAACTTTTGGCGTTTTCGAAAATAAATCCCATGGCGCCAACCATGAGGCTATAGATATTTTCCATAACAAAAGCCAAAAAGATAAAAATAAGGCTAATGACGAGCGTAGTAGCACTGGGCAAAGGGATGGTGTGGGGCGAAAAAATGGCAATGATGGCGGTAACAGGGAGAACGGATGTTATAAGAGTCATAAATCGCCAGGCGATCTCTCCGCAAGAGAAAAATAGCTTAACGGAAATGGGTTTCAAAAGATAAGTACTGAAGGTTCCTTTTTTGATTTCGTTGATAATGTAGTCTTCAAAGTGGGCGCCGCTTAGCTGGCGGAAGATAAAGCCGACGACGTAGTAGGTAAGAATGGAGTTTTGAGTATAACCATTGAGACTGGAACCGGAGGGAACGACGTTGTACCAAAGAATAAGTATGCCAATTAAAGGCACGCTGTCGATAATGCCCCAAAGAAGCATTTCTGCTCGGAAAGCAAGACTGGTCTTGATGCCAATCAGGAAGCTTTCGAAATATTTGTTTAGTTGTTTTTTCATATTAAAAAACCCCGCAGTGCGGGGTGTAAGTAACCTTAAACACTGGTGGAGGCTCAAGAGGTGGTGGTGGCGATAATTACCATACAGGTATTGTAGCAGATTGTGTGTGTATGAAGGCCCAAGATGTCCAAAAAGAAAAAGGTCTGACCTTAGAAGGTCAGACCTTTTGGGACTATAGGTTGAAACAGAGAATCACCAGACGATTTTCTTTAATGGCTTGCCGACTCTAAAGTTGACGACCCGGTGGGATTTGACGGTTTGGCGTTTTTCTTCCTGGCCGAAGGGGACGACTTCTTTGTCGGAGACTTTGGAGAGGTAGAAAGTACCAAAGCCGGAAAGGACGACTTTTTCGCCTTTTTTCAAGGAACGGCGGACTTCTTCGAGAAAAACTTCGACGGCTTCGGTAGCGGCTTTCTTGGTGAGGTGACCCCGCTTGGCCACAATATCGATGAGTTGAGATTTGGTCATGATACCCTTTCAGTGCTTATATAATTTTGCGCTATGCATCCAATCTAACGCTATTAGTATCGGCTGTCAATGGGAAATCGACAGCCGGCAGAAAATTGATGCAGTTTGATTACCCTGCACTAGAGCCAAGCATAGTGCCGGGGGAGAGTTCTAATTGCTAGGTCGCCATGCTTGGAGCTCGCCACATCATCAGGCTCTTGATGAAACTTGACCCCCTACTTGGCGATGTCGCTGGCGCGGGTTTCGCGCACGACAGTAACGGTGACGGTGCCGGGGTAAGTCATCTCGTTTCTAATGCGCTCTTTGATATCAAAGGCGAGTTTGGTGAGGCCCTCGTCGTCAACTTTCTCTGGTTTGACGATGACGCGGACTTCACGGCCTGCTTGGATCGCGTAGGCTTCGGTCACGCCTTCGTAGGAGGTGGCGATCTCTTCGAGTTTAGAGAGTCTCTTGGCGTATTCCTCGTAGTTTTCGTAACGGGCGCCGGGGCGGGCGCCGGAGATGGCGTCGGAGACATAGACGAGCACGGCTTCGGCGGAACTGAAGGGTTTGTCCTCGTGGTGCTGTTCGACGCAGTCGATAACTTCTTGGGGAATGTGGTACTTTTTGAGGAGGTTGACCCCAAGTTCGACGTGACTGCCTTCATCTTCGACGACTTTACCGATGTCGTGGAGCAAACAGCCAAGCCTGACCGTATCAACGTCGGCGCCGATTTCGTGGGCCAAGGCGATGCCAATCTTGGTTTCCTCGAGAGTGTGGGCGATCATGTTTTGGCCATAAGAAAAACGGTACTTAAACCTGCCAAGCATACCGATAAGTTCTTGGGGAAGGTTGTAGACGCCAACGGCGTGGCAGAGCTTCCTGCCCTCCTCGAACATAATTTTCTCGATTTCTTTTTTGGCCTTTTGGACATACTCTTCGATCCTGGTTGGTTGGATGCGGCCGTCGGCCAGGAGGCGTTGGAGAGCTATGCGGGCAATTTCGCGGCGCACCGGGTCAAAACTACTGAGCCTGACCTCGCCGGGAGATTCGTCAAGGTCGAGGTCGACACCGGTGGTATTGGTGAAGGCGCGGATGTTTCTACCTTCTTTGCCAATGATCCTGCCTTTACTGTCTTCGCTGGGGAGTTTGACAATGGAGACGGTGTACTCGGCGACATATTCGGTGGCGCCGTGTTTTAAGGCGTCAACGATAATTTCACGGGCACGGTCGCTGGCTTCTTCGCGGGCGCGGTCCTCGGCGGAGGTAACGGATTTGGCGATTTCGGCGGCGAGGCGTTTTTCAAGTGACTTGAAGATGATATCGCGGGCTTCGTCTTTACCAAGCTTGGCGATCTCCTGAATACGTTTGGAATATTTTGTCTTGAGTTCTTCCAGTTTTCCCAGGTTGACCTGAACTTGGGCCTGTTGATCTTTGACAAATTTTTGCGCTGTTTCGACGCTGGCCTCATCTTTGGCCAGTTGGTTTTCGGACTGGGAGAGTTTGCGTTCGCGGTCGGCCAGCTCTAGAGAGCGGCGGCGGGCCTGATCTTCGGCGGCGGTTTTGATCTTTAAAGCTTCGTCACGGGACTCGAGAATAATTTCGCGGGCTTTGGTTTGGGCTTCGTGGACGACCGCTTCTTCGAGGCGTCTTTTGTCGGCGGCGGAGAGTAGCGCCGGGGAGAGCTGATGAGCGGGTTTTTTAAAAATGGGGCGGAATTTCTGTGGTTTGGCTGCTTCTTTGGCAGACGGTTGCTGGCCAGGTTGAAAGACCCCGGATAAGGTTTGGAATAGTGACATATATCCTCATTTCTGGAATCAACATAGAGATCCCAAATGTTTTAACGACTAATTCGCGCCAGGAAACAGCAAACAAAGCGGGGTTAAACCGCCAGGGAGAATCGATCAGTTTCGGAAGGTAATGCTTTTGCAGACATTGGTAGTTAACTTACTGTGATGTATTCTCTAATGATTTTGCTGCCTCTTTGGGGCTCTTGTATTTTACTGCTAGTAGTCCTTTTCGTCAATTGCGCGGGTGATCGTGGAGCTCTCAAAACCTCTGGATTTTAAATAGTTGTAGGCTTTGGCTTTTTGCTGATAAGTGGGTTTTGGGGTGGGCAAAAGGCGTTTTTTGGCGAGGAGATCGCGGGCGGCTTGGATCCAGGTGGAGTCGTCGATATCAGCGATGGAAGTGGAAATCAAGTCGCGGCCGATGCCAAAACGTTTAAGTTCGTACTTGAGGAATATTGAGCCTTTTTGGTTGTGTTTTAACCGAGAGCGGATGAGCCAAGCGGCAAATTTCTGATCGTTGATAAAACCGAGCTCGTCTAGCTCGTGAAGGACTTGATCAATAAGATCTGAATCAGAAGTTTTGCGTTCTAGATAGGTAGTAAGCTCGGAGCGCGAGCGGGGGCGGTGGGAGAGAAACCTAAGGCTACTCTCCAGGAGCTTCTGTTTGGGCGACTTCTGGTTTTTCCGACTTGTCGGCATTGACGTGATCCGTAACTTTGGTTTCTAGTTCTTTCATGAGGGCGGGTTTTTCTTCGAGGAGATTCTTGAGGGATTCGCGGCCTTGGGCCAGGACTTCGCCTTTGTATTTGTAGAAACTGCCGGCTTTTTCGATGATGTTGTACTCGACGGCCAGGTCGGCGATGTCGCCGGATTTACTGATGCCGCTTGTGTTCATGACGTCAAACTCGGCGGTCCTAAAAGGCGGGGCGACTTTGTTTTTGACGACTTTGGCGCGGTGCCTGCTGCCGACGATTTGGTCGCCGTCCTGGATGTTGCCGATTTTGCGCATGTCGATCCTCACTGAGGAATAGAACTTGAGTGCCTGGCCGCCAGTCGTAGTCTCGGGGTTACCGAACATGACGCCGATTTTCATCCGCAGTTGGTTGGTGAAGATGACGACGGTTCTGGATCTATTGATGGCGCCGGCTAACTTGCGCATGGCCTGGCTCATGAGACGGGCCTGCAGACCAATGATGGACTCGCCCATCTCACCTTCGATCTCGGCTTTGGGAACCAAGGCGGCGACCGAGTCGATAACCAGGACGTCGATGCTACCGGAGCGGATCAGGGTTTCGGCAATTTCCAAAGCTTGCTCGCCGGAATCGGGTTGGGCCATCAAGAGGTCGTCGAGATTAACACCGATAGCCTGGGCGCGGGCGGGGTCGAGGGCGTGTTCAGCGTCGATAAAAGCGGCGGTACCGCCTGCTTGCTGGGCCTCGGCGATGATGTGCAGGCAGAGAGTTGTTTTACCCGAGGCTTCGGGGCCGTAAATCTCGACAATCCGGCCGCGGGGGACGCCGCCCACACCCAAGGCTAGGTCCAGAGAAAGGGAACCTGTAGGAATAACGGCGACTTTGGTGTGGGTGTGCGCGCCCAAGCGCATGATCGAGCCTTGGCCGTATTGTTTTTCGATCTGCTGCATGGCCATCATGAGGGCGGTCTTTTTTTCATCGGATTGGGTGGGCTTGGTTTGGGTCTTTTTTGCCATATATACCTTTTCTGGCAGGATAATTTGGATGATAGTATCGGAAAATTCCACTAATTTTGTCTTCAATTAACCACAAGGCGTGTTAAAATACAAGAGCTTTTTTATCAGAGATAGAAAAGCAAATTCGAAATTCGAAGTACGAAATTCGAAACAAATTCAAATAATTAATGTTTAAGCATTAAAATTTTGAGATTAAATATTGTTTCGGATTTGAGATTTCGCCTGCCAGCCGAAGCCTTGGCGAAGGTTGGGATTTCGGATTTGAAAAATCGGGGCGTTGTACCTGCCCGCCTAAAATCGGGGTGTAGTATAGTGGTAGTATTTGCGCATGGGGTGCGCAAGGTCTCAGTTCGATTCTGAGCACCCCGAC
>CAYMQI010000006.1:0-32862 GCA_964392715.1 uncultured Pseudomonadales bacterium
CAACGTCATCTCCATTACCGACGGCCAAATCTACCTCGAACCCGACTTGTTCTATTCAGGCCAACGCCCCGCCGTCAACATCGGCACCTCGGTCTCCCGCGTTGGTTCCTCCGCCCAAGTCAAGGCCATGAAACAAGTCGCCGGCAAACTCAAATTAAGCCTCGCCCAATACCGTGAGCTGGCCGCTTTTGCCCAGTTTAGCTCTGACTTGGACACCCAAACCAAGGCCGAGATCGACCGCGGCGCCCGCGTCACTGAAATCTTGAAGCAACACTGGGAGCTCCCCATGCCGGTAGCCGACCAAATTCTGGTGATCTGGGCCGCCACCAACGGCCATCTCGATCAAGTCAGATTAGAGCACATCCTCACCTGGGAACAACTCTTTCTAGACCACACCCACGCCAAGCACGCTCTCTTAATCGACACCATCCGGGAGCAAAAAGAACTCTCGGAAACTTCCCTCACCAAGCTCCAGGAAATCACTAAAGCCTTTAACCTAAACCACCCCGAACTCCTTATCAACCAAGACACCCCATAACCATCCACCAACTATCACCTATCACCTATAACCTATAAACTACTCCCTATAACCTACTCCCTATTCTCTAACAAATGTCTTCAACCAAACAACTAAAACGCCGTATCAAATCCGTCAGCAACATCTCCCAGATCACCAAAGCCATGGAGATGGTCTCCGCCTCCAAAATGCGCCAAGCCCAACTGCAAGCCCTTGCTTCTCGCACTTACTCCAGAAAACTCGACGACATCCTCTCACAACTGGCCGAAGTCATCGACACTTCCTACCACCAGCTGCTCCAAGCCAAACCAGCCCAAAAAGAAGCCATCCTCATCCTCTCTACCGACCGTGGCTTGACCGGCAGCCTCAACACCAACCTCTTCAAAACCGTCTCCAGTTTCCAGCAAAGCAAACCGCTTGCCGTCTACACTCTGGGCCGCCTGGCCCGGGAGTTCACCGTCAAGTCAGGCCTTGACTTAAAAGCCCACTTCGGCGCCGTCCCCGACAAATTAAGCTACGAAGAAGCCGTACCCATCGCCGCCTTACTCATCAAAGAATTCACCGCCGCTACCTATTCCCGCGTCTGGATTGCCTACATGGACTTTGTCTCCACTCTCTCGCAAACCCCCCGCATCGCTCAACTCTTGCCCATTCAAAAAACCCTCGAAACACAACCCGACCGGCCAATGGGCTTACACAAAGAATACCTTTTCGAGCCAGACCCGCAAACCCTTCTCAACTGGATCCTACCTTACTCAGTAGAACTCACCATCTACCAATCGCTCCTGGAAGCCCGCGCCTCAGAGCATTCTGCCCGCATGGTCGCCATGAAAAACGCCTCCGAAAACGCCAGCGAACTCGTTGACAATCTCCAACTTATCTACAATCGCGGCCGTCAGGCCAACATCACCGGCGAACTCCTCGATATCATCACCGCCTCATCCACCCTATCCTAAACCCACCAACCATATAACCATCTAGCCACTTAGCCATCTAACCATTAGTCATTAATCATTACTCGCAAATCATGATCACAGGCACCATCACCCAAATTATCGGCGCCGTCGTTGACGTTCAATTCACCGGGCAGTTGCCCGAAATTTACCACGCCCTGCACACCCCAACTCCCGGCGGGGCCGCCCTAACTCTCGAAGTCCAACAGCACCTCGGGCACAAACAAGTCCGGGCCATTGCCTTGGGCGCCACCGACGGTCTCAAACGCGGCCAGAAAGTCACCTCCACCGGCGCCCCTATCAACGTCCCCGTGGGCGACAACACCTTGGGCCGCGTCTTCAACGTCACCGGTGAGCCCATCGACGGCCTGGGCCAAGTCGTCGCCCAAAAAACCTCACCCATCCACAAGTCCGCCCCAGGCTTAACCGATCAGGAAAATTCCCTGGAAATGCTCGAAACCGGCATCAAAGTCATTGACCTCATTGCTCCCTTTGCCAAAGGCGGCAAAGTCGCCGCTTTCGGCGGCGCCGGCGTCGGCAAAACCGTCATTATCCAAGAACTCATTAGAAACATCGCCGAAGAACATTCCGGCCACGCCGTTTTCGTCGGGGTGGGCGAGCGTACCCGCGAGGGCAACGAACTCTATCTAGAAATGAAAGGGGCCGGCGTCCTCAAAAACACTGTTATGGCCTTTGGCCAAATGAACGAACCACCTGGTAACCGCCTGCGCATCGCTTTGACCGGCCTTACTTTCGCTGAGTTTTTCCGCGACGAGCGCGGCGAAGACG
Organism: uncultured Pseudomonadales bacterium; assembly: GCA_964392715.1. Lineage (GTDB taxonomy): Bacteria > Patescibacteriota > Microgenomatia > UBA1400 > CAYNFZ01 > CAYMQI01. The sequence continues at coordinate 2,260 of CAYMQI010000006.1, forward strand.
TTCTCCTCTTCATCGACAACATCTTCCGTTTTTCCCAGGCAGGTTCGGAAGTTTCCGCCCTCCTTGGCCGCATCCCCTCAGCCGTTGGCTACCAGCCAAACCTCGCCTCCGAAATGGCCGCCCTCCAGGAGCGCATCACCTCCACCAAAACCGGCTCCATCACCTCCTTCCAAGCCGTCTACGTCCCCGCCGACGACTACACCGACCCCGCTCCAGTCGCCACTTTTGCCCACCTGGATTCAACCATCTCTCTTGAGCGCTCTCTGGCCGACCAGGCTCTCTATCCGGCCGTCGACCCTCTCTCCAGCAACTCCAAAATCTTGACCCCAGACATCCTCGGCAGCGACCACTACCACGCCGCCCAAGGCGTCCAAAAAGTCCTTCAGCGCTACAAAGACCTCCAGGACATCATCGCCATTCTGGGCATGACGAACTCTCCGACGAAGATAAACTCGCCGTTTCCCGCGCCCGCAAGATCCAGCGCTTCCTCACCCAACCATTCTTCGTCGCCGAGCAATTTACTGGTGCGGCCGGCAAATACGTTCCCATCAAAGACACCATCAAGGGTTTTACCGAGATTCTCGAAGGCCACCACGACAATCTGCCCGAACAGGCTTTCTACATGGTCGGCACCATCGACGAAGCCATGGAGAAAGCCAAGACTCTTTAACTCGCCAGCCGGCCAAAAACTCATCTCATTTTTCCGTTCATTGCTCATTACTAATCATAAATAGATTCGAATTAATTCGACAAAATTCGAATCATTTGTGTCGATGAAATCTTTCACTCTCGAAGTCATCACCCAGGAACAACACCTGCTTACCGAAACCGTTACCTCCCTCACTCTGCCCACCCAAACTGGCGAAATCACCGTTCTGGCCGATCACCAGCCTCTCTTCACCAAACTCCAAGCGGGTGAAATGACCTATACCACCAATGCCGTCAAGCATTATTTTGCCGTCACCGGCGGCTTCGTCGACGTTTCCGCCAGAAACATCACCACGGTCCTGGCCGACTCTGCTATCCGTTCCGAGCAAATCAACCTCCAGGAGGCCCAAAAAGCAGTCGCGGCCGCCCAACAAGCCCTCCAGTCCGCCCCCGACCAAAAAACCACCCTCAAGATCGAGGCCGAACTCAGGGCGGCGCTACTCATGACTAAGGTCGCCAAAAAGCACCAAGCCCACACCTACTAGCCCCTCCCGTCCTCCAAGTCAATCCGTAACAAATACACCTTGCAACTTCTTGGTTTATCCCCTAAGATTTGCTTTGAACAATATCCATGCTATCATTCTGTCTTCGCCGCGAGGCGAAGCTGTTGCATTTAGAAGGTAAAAAATACTAATCAAGGAGCAAGCTATGAAACCCCAAACCTTTCACCTCACTGCAGACGGCTTGGAAGAACTCAAAAAAGAACTAAACGAACTCGAAACTATTAAGCTGCCCGAAGCCGTCGAACGCGTTCGCCTGGCCCGCGAACAAGGTGACCTGGCCGAAAACAGCGAATACCACGCTGCCCGCGACGACCACGCCTTTATCCAAGGCAGGATCGACGAGTTAAACGAACTCATCTCCCGCGCCAAAATCGTCAAAAAAACCACCAATTCGGTCGTTAGCCTCGGTAACAAAGTCACCGTCACCTCCAATGGCAAAACCCACACTTACCACGTCGTCGGCAAGTACGAAGCCGACCCGGCCAACCAGAAAATCTCTGACGAGTCCCCCTTGGGAAGGGCTCTTATGGGTAAAAAAGTCGGCCAAGAAGTCGAATACGTCGCTCCTGTAGGTAAGATCATCTACCGCATCGAAAAAATCCACTAATTGTTAGCTCCGCCCAAACTCTTCATAATGTAGGTATGGCTTTCCGGACGAAATTGGGCTTTTTCAGCGCCGCCTGCCTCTACACTATTACCTCATATATCCTTCTCCTTCGCGACGGCAACTTCATCGTCCGCCTCGCCTTTGCCCTTCACAACCAGGATATGGTAGAAAACACCAATCGCTTATCGGCTACCATTGATCGCTATCTGATTCACCCCAATTCACTCTCACTATTACTCTTCACCATCGCCTCCCTGAGCTTGGTTTGGTTTTACCTTCGCCTCATCTGCGCCAAACCCAAACTTTTTACTCGTCAAGACCTCCTTTTCTACACTTTAACCGTCATTGTCATTTTCCTCTCCTTTCCTAGTCTCTCCTCTGACGTTTTCGACTACCACGCCACCAATCAAATTGTCTTTGTCCACCACGCCAACCCTTGGCAAACGCCCCCCCTGACTTTTCTCGACCAAGATCCCCTCGTCAACCTCGGCAGTTGGATCAACCGCCCATCTATTTATCCACCCATTACCTTCGCCGTCTACGCGGTTTCCTACTTCATTTTCGGCAGCCACCCCCTCATCTCTCTGATTGGCTACAAACTCACCGCCACGCTGTTTTTCTTCCTCATCGTCTATCTCTGCGGCCGGCTGGCCCCCAGCTACCACTTAAACCCCACCAAAACCCGCCTTTTGCTGGCCACCAACCCTCTTCTACTGCTCGAATTTATCGGCAACGCCCACAACGACCTGGTTATGGTCTTTTTCTTTGTCTTATCCTTATACTTCTTCTCCCAAAAACGCCATACGATTAGCGCCCTTTCTTTTGGCATAAGCTTCTTAAGTAAAATCACCATTGTTGTTTACTGGCCCGTCTTGGTGAACCGCCTCCTCCGACAATCTCCCCTTAGTACTCTCCTAAAATACTCACTCACCACCCTCATCTGCGTTTCTTTTGGCTTGGCCCTTATGGATCCGGCCGTAACCAATTACCTGCAGGTTGTCGTCGACCAAAACCAGACACATCTCCAATCCTTTCCCTACTTGATTAAGATTATCACCGACCCCATCTCCGCCCACTTCCCCCCTCTGCATCTGGCTAGCTTCCTACCCCTGGTCCTGTTTGCTCTCTTTTACTTGAAAATCATCACCAGTCGCCTCAAACTCACCGATCAACTCGCAGCTGTCATGCTCGCCTTTCTATTTGTCCAAATCACCATGCTTCACCCTTGGTACTTTGCTTGGATTCTCCCTTTGACTCCATTTATCCGGCAACCCAAGCTTCGCTGGCTAGTCCTGGCTACCACCGCCTCCGGCTTTGCCCGCTACCTGGCATATGACTTATCTCTCTACTACCAACCGCTGGCGCCCTCCTGGCAAATTATCATCTACGCTTTTATGGCCGCCCCCTTGTTATTTCTCCTGGTCCTGCCCAACAAATGGTATACTAAAATTAGATTTTTTAAGTCCCTATCATGCTCAAAATCCTAAAAACCCACCAACGGGATCTTTTTATCTCGGCAGGTCTTTTTGTTCTTTACTGGATTACCAGACTAACCCACCTTACCAACCTCCCCATCTTCACCGACGAGGCGATTTACATCCGTTGGAGCCAAATCGGCTCCTTTGACGCTGCCTGGCGCTTTATCCCCTTGACCGACGGCAAGCCCCCCCTCTTTCATTGGTTTGTCATGCTCGCCCTTAGAATTTTCTCCGACCCCCTCTTCGCCGCCCGCTTAGTCTCCACCTTCTCCGGTTTCTTCAATCTTGTCGGCATCTGGATCCTCGCCTACATTCTCTTTAAAAAAATCAACCTCGCACATCTCTCTGCCCTAATTTACGTCCTTTCCCCTTTTATGACGGTCTACGATCGCCTCGCCGTCGTCGACTCACTTTTAACCAGCACTGGCCTTGCCAGTCTCATCTTCGCCGTTTTATTGATCAAACACCAACGCCTCGACACCGCTCTGCTTTTGGGTGCCGCTATCGGTACCGCTCTACTTACCAAAGCCTCAGGCCTGATTTTTCTTCTTCTGACTCCACTGACCCTACTACTTCAAGACTTAAAAGCCAAAAAACTACTCCGCACAGTTATTGTCTGGGCCGGCTGCCTGCTCCTGGCCGCCGTCATTGCGGAAAGCCTCTACAGCATCTTGAGACTGTCCCAATTTTTCTACCGCATCGGCCAAAAGAACTACGAATTTATCATTCCTCTATCTGAATTTTTTAAACACCCCTTTTCCATGACGTGGGGTAACGCCAAAAGCCTCTTTAGGTGGCAAGTCGGCTACTTGAGCCCCGCCGTCGCCTTCCTCGTTGCCCTTAGCTTTCACGATCGTAAATTCCTCCGCGAAAAATTCCTTCTCCTTTCCTATTACTTCCTGCCTTTTCTGGCCATCGCCAGCTTCAATAAAATTATCTTCCCCCGCTTCCTCCTCTCCCTGACTCCTTCCCTCATCGTCCTGGCTGCCGCCGGCCTCGACCACTTGCTCTCTGGCACCAAACAGTTACCCCAAAAACTTATTCTCCTGTGCCTCTTTCTCTTTCTGCCCGCCCTCACCACGGTCAACTTAATCCTCACCCCCAAGTTGGCCGCCATTCCCCAATCAGACCGTGACCAATACCTCGACTCCTGGCCGGCCGGCTGGGGCATCAACGAAACCGTCGCCTACTTAAAGCAACAGGCCACCCAAAGTCCCATTTACCTGGGTACCCAAGGCACCTTCGGTCTTATGCCCTACGCTCTGGAAATCTACCTCTACAATAACCCAAACGTCGAGATCCACTCTTTCTGGCCCGTCACCACTATCCCCCAGGACGTCCTCGATGCGGCCGAAACCAAGACCACCTACTTTATTTACAATGAACTTGAGGACATACCTAAGCAGGAAAATCTCCAACTCGTTCTGGAGTTTGCCAAAGGCAGGGCCGACCAGGAACAAAGGCACATGAGATTATTCAAGGTTAATCCTAATTAAACCCCTCATTTTCCCCTTGTTTAACGCCTCCACGTCACAGTTTTAGTCAATTTTTGTCGGTAACGGGACAATGAAACAATTCGCCAAAATACACTCACTTCTGGTCGCAACCCTCATTCTGGCTTCTTTCCTACGCCTCTACCACCTGGGTACCAACCCCCCTTCACTGGATTGGGACGAAGCCTCCTTGGGTTACAACGCCTACTCCCTCCTAAAAACCGGCGCCGACGAGTACGGCAATACCTGGCCCCTGTCCATTCGTTCCTTCAACGACTACAAACCACCCCTTTACACCTACCTCACTATCCCCGCAGTCGCTCTGTTTGGCCTCAGTGAATTTGCCGTCCGCCTGCCATCGGCTCTTGCCGGCGTCATCGCCGTGGCCGCCGCCTATTTTCTTTCCATAGAACTATTCAAAGATCATCGGCCCTCTCGATCTCTGGCTCTCACCTCCAGCTTTCTTCTTACCATCTCTCCCTGGCATTTACAGTTCTCCCGCGCCGCTTTTGAAGCCAACCTCGCCCTCACTTTTCACCTCCTCTCCGTCACCTTCTTCCTCAAGTGGGTCAATCTCTCGACTAACAAAAACCATCAAGCCACCAAACCATACAGCCATTTATTATTTATTCTTCTTTCTTCTCTTTGCGCTTCTGCTTCCTTTTACTCCTACCACTCCGCCCGCTTAGTCGTTCCTCTCCTGTTTCTTTCCTTTGCCCTTATTTTTCGCAAGCTCCTCCTCGCCCGCCCGCGGCATTTCCTCGCTTCCCTGGCACTATCTCTAGCTCTCCTCTTTCCCCTCCTCTACATCGGCACCCGAGGTTACGCCGCCGACCGTCTGGGCAGTACCTCCATTTTTACCGCCCCCCAAAACTACTTTCGCGAAAACGAACGCTTGAGCCGGCTCCACCATTATGACGTCACCGCCGTCGGCCTGGACAAACTCATTCCTCGCGAAGCTATCGGCTACGCCCAAATTATCATCAGAAACTACTTCGAGCACTTCAACTTTAATTTTCTCTTCCTTACCGGCGACGCCAATCCCCGCCACTCCGCCGCCGGCATGGGTGTTCTCTACTTGAGTCAGTTTCCCTTGCTGCTTTACGGCGCCTACCGGCTCATTGTAGACAAACCCAAATTTGCCCCAATTATCTGGCTTTTACTCTTGATCGCTCCCCTGCCAGCCGCCATTACCCAAGAAACCCCCCACGCCATCAGAAGCCTGCTTATGCTCCCCGCCCTCACCATCATCACCGCGTACGGTTTTGTCTCAATGTATCAGGCATTTGCCAAAAAAAGGTTTGGTTCATTACCCATTATTTCTTACTCATTACTTCTTACAATCAATTTTGTGGTCTACCTAAACCTCTACTTCGTTATCACTCCGGAGGAGCGCTCGCAGGCTTGGCAGTACGGCTACAAACAACTAGTCCAAAAGGTAGGGGAGTTGGAGCCGGGTTATGATCGCCTCGTCATTACCACCAAATATGACCAACCCCACATTTACTTTGCTTTCTACCAACAAATCGATCCCAAACTTTATCAAACCTACGCCCAGACCGCGTCCCGAAACATCGGCCAATATTATTTTGTCCAAGATATTCCCGCCTACGTGGCCCCTGCAAACCAAAAGACTCTGCTCATCGGCGCCCCCCACCAATTAAGGATCGAAACTCCCTTTGAACAAATTGATTTCCTCGACGGTAGTCCGGCTTTTCTCTTCTACAATCTTTAGCAATTTTTTATGCCACAACATCCCCCATACACATCACCGCTTCCTTCACCAAAACCAAGAAACTGCTCTAAACGGGGTGATTTTGGTACAAACACCCCTCTTGTCGGGGTTTTTTAACGCTCAAAAACATATATAATCAACCTATGGCCAAAACCAGATTGGAATACACTAGAAGCGAACGCCTCACCAAATTAAACCGGCTCAAAGAGCTTGGCATCAACCCGTACCCCTCAAAAGCCCAAAAAGACGTGCCCAACCAACTTCTGGTAGATCGCTTTTCCGAGTTCGAAGGCAAAACCATCACTCTCGCCGGCCGGATCACCTCCCTTCGCGAGCACGGCAAACTCGCTTTTGCCGATCTTACCGACCAATCGGGCACCATCCAGTTGTTTTTGCGCATCGAGTCTCTCTCACCCACCAACGCCAACGAGCAAACCTTGGGTTTTGAGCACCTCAAACTTCTCGACCCCGGCGATTTCGTCCAAGCTGCCGGCGAAGTTACCAAAACCAAGACCGGCCAAATCTCTCTCCTGGTTAAATCGTTAACCCTCCTCACCAAAAGCCTCCGGCCTCTCCCCACCAACCGCGACCTTATCGCCGACCCCGAAACTATCTTTAGAAAACGCTACTTGGACCTGGTCACCAACCGCCAACACCTCACCCTGTTTCAGAGAAAATCCAAGTTCTGGCAAATCCAACGGGAATTCATGAACGCCCACGGTTTTATCGAGGTCGACATCCCCGTTCTCGAGCACGTTACCGGTGGCGCCGACGCCAGACCCTTCACCACCCACATGAACGCTCTGGGTCAAGACTTTTACCTTAGGATCTCCACCGAGTTAAACCAAAAACGCCTCATCGGCGGCGGCTTCGAAAAGGTCTTTACTCTGGGGCCAAACTTTAGAAACGAAGGCCTCTCCGACGAACACTTGACCGAATACACCCAGCTCGAATGGTACTGGGCCTACGCCGACTATCAAGCCAACATGAAGTTAGTCGAAGAACTAATCAAGCACACCGCCCAAGCGGTTTATGGCAAAACCGAATTTACCACTCGCGGTCACACCTTTAATCTTGGCCAAGATTGGCCGCGCCTAAGCTATCCAGATATTATCAAGGAAAAATTAGCCATCGACATCTTTTCTTCATCCCAGGCCGACATGCTCAAAATCATCAAAGGTCGTGGAATCGAACTCACCGGCACTACCAACCGCGCCCGCCTGATCGACAATCTTTGGAAACTCGTCAGAAAAGACCTCTCCGGCCCAGCTTTTCTGATCAACGAACCCAAATTTATGTCACCCCTGGCCAAGTCCAAACACGCTGACCCTGAAACTACCGAACGCTTCCATGTCATCATCGCCGGCTCAGAACTCGGTAACGGTTATTCAGAACTAAACGACCCCCTCGACCAACTTGAGCGCTTCCGGCAGCAGCAAGCCGCCCGTGACGCCGGTGACGACGAAGCCCAAATGCTCGACATCGATTTTGTCGAAATGCTCGAATATGGCATGCCGCCAACCAGCGGTTACGGCCACTCAGAGCGCATTTTTTGGTTCCTGGAGGACATCACCGCCCGCGAAGGCACCCTCTTTCCCGCCCTAAGAAACAAGCCAGACTCGGGAAATCTTAGAATCTACAACCTCACCCCTTCGAAGAAAAAATGATCTCTCGCGACGATTTGATTGATTTTATCCACCGGACCCTTGGCCAAGATTTGCTCAACCAAGCCGCCGTCAAAGACGATCTGGCCAACGGCCCTCAAGTCTTAGGTACGGATCAAGTAACCAAAGTCGCCCTTGGGGTCAGCTGCAATCAAGAGTTTCTTGACAAAGCAGTGGCGTGGGGAGCACAGGTTTGTATTTTTCATCATGGCCTGGATATCAGGTTCGAGAAGTTCCGCTTTCCCCTCTATACCCAAAACCGCCTCCGCGCCATTTTCCAAAACGACCTCACCATCCTGGGCTACCACTATGCTCTGGATGCCCATCCCACCATCGGCAACAACGCTCAGATTATCCAAACCTTAGGGGCTAAAATCACCGGGTCTTTATACCAAGACTGGGGTTTTATCGCAGAGTTTGATCAACCCCTAACCATAACTCAGTTAGAAAACAAATGCCGAAAGCTGTTCGGCCAAACTATCAACTTTGCCGGAAAGCACCAACATGTTCGCATCATTGGTGTAGTCTCCGGAGCCGCCAAGCCATATCAGTTGGAAATTGAAGAATTGTTAGAAAATAACGTCCAAATTTATATTTCCGGAGAGAGTTCTGAGTCCACTCCACACAAACTCACCGAGCTTGGCATCGGCTATATTCTTGGTGGTCACTACGCCACCGAGACTTTCGGCGTCAAAACTTTGGGAGATGAAATTAAAAAACATTTCCAAGACAAATTGAAGGTTAAGTTTATTGACATACCCAACCTTCTTTAGTGATTGAACACACAGAACAACAGATATACTCATATCTTTCACAACGAATTAACACATTTCACATAGAACAATAATTACTCAATTCCAGTCAATTACAAGCTATTCACCCAAAAAACCTTAGATTATACTATTTCAATTGTTAGCTCTTGTCATTGTCTAGGCCGACAACTCTCCAAGGCTATAGGTTATTTATATATCAATCTCAATCAAACAACATCTATAAAATACAGGTGTAGCCAATGCACACACTTATATTATATTGACATATCAATCCTTATTTCGTTATTACGTCCGTAGCACTCTCCTCAATTATCTGCTTACATCCTATAGTGATTGTTGGTTGCTTTAGCCACATATAACCCGAAGACAATTTCGCCCGCTCCAAACCCTGAAATTGATTACGAATCCAACCATAAAAGTATCCGCAAAAATTGCAACGAAAAAAAAGTCGCTTATATCAAATCATTTTCCTACACTTTCACACCCCAAGCAAATGAATCGTGAAAACTCTGTGAAAATTAAGTTCAAACAAATTGAACAAATTTTACCGACTTGACAACGTTTTTCCGACTTGCTAATTTGATATGAAATTATCAAACTTTCGCTAAATCAGCAGAAAGGATTGACATGAGAAGAATTATTTTTTCGTTAGCTTTGGCAACCTCAGCGCTGTTTGCTTCTGCCTCAATAGCCCTGGCCGCCTCATCTCCCCATATTAACAAAGCCTTCTACAAACAAAACGGCAACGTTTACTTAAGCTGGCAACAAGTCGAGGGTGCCAAATACCACATCTACTACGGTCCCTCCCAAAATCAATCTGAATACGCCGTCGAAGTTTTTGAGGGCAACATGACCATAGGCCATCTTTTCGCCGACACCCGTTACTACTTCACCGTCAAAGCCATCACTCCTGAGGGTGATACCTTCTCTCAAACCGTCTCAGTCTGGGTTGGCAGTGACGCCAGAGGCGGCTCACAGGTTGGCCACCAAACCGTCAAAAGGCAAGTCACCACCAAGCCTTACGACTACCAAAGCGACGACATGATTGCCCACGACACCGACTTGAAGGACGCAGATATCTCCACCGGCAAGCCCGGCATCGGCGCCATTAACCTGCGCACCGTCAACGGCCCCAGGAGCAAAGAGATTACTCTCTTCTGGAACGAACCGTCAGTTGCCGACCACGGCGACTACCGCATCATCTACACCACCAACCCCCACGCTTTCCCTAGGGGCCAATGGGGCGTAGTTGCTCCGTCCACTGCCACCTCCTACACCATCGGCTACCTCCAAAGGGGCGCCCGCTACTACTTTAAGGTCATGACTGACCGGACCGAGTCACCCTGGATCTCCGATATCGCCCTCTGATCTAACTCTAAAGCTCAACACCCGCTCGCATTGCGAGCGGGTTGTCGTGCTCCCAATCCCGATATAAAATGCCTTGGTCAGCCACACCTACACCTGATAAAAAATTTCTGAAAGGACTCCAAACCATGACTCGAGATGAAGCCCTGGCTATCGTTCGAGAACACGTCAAAAACAACAACTTGGTCCGCCACATGCTCGCCGTCGAAGCCGCCATGGCTGCCTACGCCAAAAAACTCAAACAAGACGAGCAGCGTTGGCGTATTGCCGGCCTCCTCCACGACTTTGATTGGGAAATTCACCCCAGTTTGGAAGAACATCCCCAACAGGGAGCCGAAATCTTAAGGAGTAGGGGAGTCGACGAAGATATGATCCAGACAGTCCTTTCCCACGCCGACCATACCGGAATCCCCCGTGACAACCTGATCAAAAAAGCCCTCTTCGCCTGCGACGAAATTACCGGCCTAGTCACCACTACTGCCCTCGTGCGCCCCAGCAAAAAGCTTTCCGACGTCCAAGTCAAATCGATCAAAAAGAAATGGAAAGACAAAGCTTTTGCCAGGGGTGTCAATCGGCAAGATGTCGAAACAGGTGCCAAGGAGTTGGGCGTCGAACTCTGGGATCACGTCCAAACAGTTCTCGATGCCATGAAATCCATATCCGATGATCTAGGCTTATAACTTGCCTTAATACTTAACACCCAACCTTTAATACTGTTCCTATGGCAGCTGATTCCCACAAAATGGCCCAGGGTTCTCTGGGATTGCCCGTCAACAAAAATGGGGAGTTTCTCATCACCCTAAGAAACGAGCCCCAGCACCCAGAAACCCACAACAAGTGGCAGGTTGCAGGCGGCGGTATTGAATTTGGTGAAACCCCAGAGCAAGCCCTCGCTCGCGAAATGCAAGAAGAACTCTCCGTGTCAGTGCGCCTCCTCTATCCCCAGCCGATCGCCAAAACCCGGGTCTGGCGCCTCAACAATGGCAGTTATCACATTTTGCTGCTTTGTTACTTGGTTGACATCGGCATCCAAACCCCCAAAGTCGATGGCGAGGAAAATCTTGAATATCGCTGGATCAAACCAGCAGACATTCATGTTCTGGAATATCTACCCTTGACCGATGATTTTATCTTTGAAGCCGAAACCCTAATCAAACGGCACAATTTGTTAGCCAAAATCTCCTAGGCTTGGCCTCCTCACCTGTTACCTGTCACTTGTTACCTCGCCACCTTGTTACTTTGATATAATTCTCCCATGCTCGATATCAACTATATTCGTGATCACGCCGACGACGTTCGTCAGGCAGCCAAAAACAAAAATCTAAACCCAGACGTAGTTGACGAAGTTTTGCGCCTCGATGGTAAACGCCGTGAACTTATCATCAAAGTCGAAGAATTAAGGGCCGTCAAAAACAAACTCACCCGCGATCAAGTCGATGAAGGCCGCCGCTTAAAGCAAGAACTCAAAGACATCGAACCTGAACTTAAACAAGTCGAGACTGCCTACACCGACCTGATGCTCCAAGTCCCCAACCCTCCGGCCGAAGACGTTCCCATCGGCCCTGACGAATCAGCCAACAAAGTCATCAAAACTTGGGGCGATACTCCCAAATTTGACTTTAACCCCAAACCGCACCACACCCTCGCCGAAAACCTAGGCCTCTACGACGCCAAACGCGCCGTCAGGATCGCCGGCAACCGCGCCTACTTTCTAAAAGGCGACCTCGTCCTGCTCGAACAGGCCATCCTCAACTACGCTCTCGCCAAAATGGTCGCCGCGGGCTTTACCCCCATGACCGTCCCTTGGCTAGTCAATCGCGACACTTTAGTGGGCACGGGCTACTTTCCCTGGGGCGAGGCCGACCACTACCAAACCCAAGACGGCCAAGGCCTAATCGGCACCGCCGAAGTTTCGCTGACAGCCTACCACACCGGCGAAACCCTCTCCTACAAACAGCTTCCCACGAAGATCTGCGCCGTCTCACCTTGCTTCCGCCGCGAAGTCGGCTCATATGGCAAAGACACCCAAGGCTTTTTCCGCCTCCACCAATTCACCAAAGTCGAGATGGTCGTCTATACAGAGGCTGACGAAGCCCTCACCCGCCAAATGCACGACCAGATGTTGGAGATCTCCCAGTCTCTCCTCCAAGAGCTCAAACTTCCCTACCACATTCTGCTCATGTGTACCGGCGACATCGGTGCCGGCCAAAGGAAAAAATACGATATCGAAACCTGGTTCCCGAGCCAAAACGCTTACCGAGAAACCCACTCTGATTCATACTTCAACGATTTTCAATCACGCCGCCTAAACATCCGCTATCAAGATAAGTCGGGGACAATCAAACACGTCTACACCCTCAATAACACCGTCGCCGCCACTCCAAGACTGCTGGCCGCCATTCTCGAAAACTATCAACAAAAAGACGGCTCCATCAAAATCCCCGAGGTCTTGCAATCCAAGATGGGCAAGGAGATTATCAATGGCAAGTAAAGAGAAAGAAGTCACAAGTTGGCGCGAAACTGCCAAAAAACTGGGGCTTCTAGGACTTGTTGGCGGCTTTCTTATTGGCAGCAACGCCCTAATCACCGCCGGCGCTTTGTCCCTGGCCAGCTCCTACCTCCTTTAACTTCGATTGAGTTCCCCCTCCACTCAGGTTAAAATCTCACCTCGATCCTACACACTTGATACTTTATACTAACTCCATGCTCCAAATCCTCACTAAACTTTTCGACACCAACGCCAAAGAGCTCAAAAAACTCTGGCCCATTGTTGCCCAAATCAACACTTATGAATCGGAGTTCAAAAAACTCAAAAAATCCGACTTCAAAGCCAAAACTGCCGAGTTTAAACTTCGTTTGGAAAAAGGCGAGACTCTCGACGACCTTCTTCCCGAAGCCTTTGCCCTGGTCCGCGAAGCCAGCACCCGCACCCTCGATCTTCGCCACTACGACGTCCAACTTATCGCCGGCATCGCTTTCCACCAAGGTAAAATCGCCGAACAAAAAACCGGCGAGGGCAAAACCCTCTCCGCCACCCTGGCCCTTTACCTAAACTCGCTTGCGGGCCTGGGCGCCCACTTGATCACCGTCAATGATTACCTGGCCCAAAGGGACGCCGGTTGGAACTCTCCCATGTTCGACTTACTGGGAGTAAGTGTGGGCGTGATCATCCACGACCAAGCCTTTATCTACAACTCCAACTATCAAGGCCAGCAAAGGGGTGATTCGCGCCTCGAACACTTGGAGCCAATCACTAGAAAAGAAGCCTACACCGCCGATATCACCTATGGCACCAGCAATGAGTTTGGCTTTGACTACTTAAGGGACAACATGGCTCCCGCTCTCGACCAAATCGTCCAAAGAGGTCACCACTTCGCCATCGTCGACGAGGTCGACTCTGTCCTCATTGACGAAGCCCGCACTCCTCTGATCATCTCTGCTCCCGACACCGAACCTACCGAAAAATACGTCCGTTTTGCCTCCATGGTCCAGGAATTGGTCCGCGACTCCGACTACGACCTCGATGAAAAATTAAGGACCGCCACCCTAACCGATTATGGCGTCAAAAAGCTCGAGACACACCTGGGAATCGACAACCTTTACGAAAAAGACTACGACACCATCCACCACATCGAACAGGCCCTCAAAGCCCACTCGCTCTTTCGCAAAGACCGGGACTACGTTGTTAAAGACGGCCAGGTGATCATCGTCGACGAGCACACCGGCCGTCTCATGCACGGCCGCCGCTACTCCGACGGCCTTCACCAGGCCATCGAAGCCAAAGAAGCCGTTCCCATCCAGAAAGAATCCCGTACCCTGGCCACCGTCTCGATCCAGAACTACTTCAGGATGTACCACAAACTGGCCGGCATGACCGGCACCGCCGAAACCGAAGCCGAAGAGTTCAAAAAAATCTACAACGTCGACGTCCTCATCGTCCCCACCAATCGCCCGGTCGTTAGAACCGACCACAAAGACCAAGTTTACAAAACCACCCGCGCCAAATACGCCGCCATCGTCCGCGAGATCACCACCCTCCACCACACCGGCCAACCCGTGCTTATCGGTACCCGCTCCATCGAACACAACGACATCGTCGAGAACTTCCTCAAGAAGAAAAACATTCCCCACCAAGTACTAAACGCCAAAAACCACGAGCGGGAGGCCCACATCATTGCCGGCGCCGGCTCCCCAGGAGCCGTCACCGTCGCCACCAACATCGCCGGCCGGGGCGTCGACATCGTCTTGGGCGGTGCTCCTCCCGAAAAACCCGACCCCAAAGCCCCCAAAAAAGACCAAGCAGCCTATCAAAACGCCCACCAAATCTGGCAGGAAAAACACCAAAAAGTTTTAGACTTCGGCGGTCTGCACGTCATCGGCACCGAGCGCCACGAGTCCAGAAGAATCGACAACCAATTAAGAGGCCGTTCCGGCCGCCAAGGTGACCCCGGCTCTTCACGCTTCTACGTCTCTCTCGAGGACGACATCATGCGCATCTTCGGCGGCGAGCGCGTCGCCGGCCTCATGACCGCCCTCAAAATTCCCGAGGACCAACCCATCGAAGCGAGCCTGGTCAGCCGCGCCATCGAACAAGCCCAAGGCAAAGTCGAAGGTTTCCACTTTGATCAAAGAAAACATCTGGTCGAGTACGACGACGTCCTCAACAAACAAAGGGAGATTATTTACCAACGCCGCCGCCACATCCTCGAAACCGCCGAAGCCGACACTGGTCTTGAGGACAAAATTCTAGACACTGTCAACCAAGAAATTCAGCTGATCGTCGGCGCCCGCGCTCTCGAGGGTTTAACCGATGAGGAAATAAGCGCCATCATCAAAGAATTTATCACCATCATTCCCTTTGACGACAAATCCGGCCAAAACCTGCAAAAAGCCCTTAAAATCGACCCAAACCCCGACAAAATCATCCGTAAACTCCAAAAAATCGCCACCGACCTCTACCAACAACGCAAGCAAAACATCGGCCAAAAAGCTTTTTCACAACTGGAGCGCTGGACCATCTTAAAGACCATCGACGACCTCTGGATTGACCACTTGGATAACATCGACAGCTTAAGGGACGGCATCTGGCTTAGGGGCGACAAAGACTCTGCCCTCTCCGCTTACAAAAAAGAGGCCTTCGATCTGTTTGAATCCTTGATCAACACCGTCAACTCCCAGGTTGCCCGCCGCATCTTCCGCGTCCAGTTCACCGCCCCCACTAGTAACTCTCAAGTCGTCCAAACCAAACACCAAGAAGAACCTAAAACCGCCAAAGAACCGGCCAGGGCCACCATCGCTGCTGCCACCGGCAACCCCTTCGCCGCCGCCCTGTCCAAGGCCAAAGCCGTCTCTCCAAACGCCCCCTCCGCCCACAAAAAAATTGGCAGAAACGACCCCTGTCCCTGCGGAGCCATCAATCCCAAAACCGGCCAGCCATACAAATATAAAAAATGTGGTCTTATTGGGGCTCCGTATCATCAGGGGTGAAGCAAAGTCCTTCCAAAAGTCCTGAGCACAGTCGAAGGACGAAGGAGCAGAACCATCCCTTCCCAGACATGCCCTAGTCCTTTCTCACCCGCCCCAAAACAGCTAGACTGTCACCAAACGACTTTGCCCTACTTCATAATTCACTATTATTAATTCCAAATCCAACATGTCCAAACCCACACTTTATATTCTCCATGGCTGGACCAAAGACGTCTCCAAGTGGCCACCCTTGGTCAAACTCCTGGGTAAAGCCGGCTTTACCGTCAAGCTGCTCAAAATCCCCGGCCTCACCGCTCCCCTCGACAAGGTTTGGGGCCTCAACAACTACGCCGACTGGCTCGCCGGACAGATCAAAAACGACCCAAGCGCCATTCTCATCGCCCACAGCAATGGCGGCCGCATCGCCATCCGCTACGAAACCAAGAATCCCGACCGGGTCAAGAAACTCATTCTCATTGACTCCGCCGGCATCCGCCCCATGAGCCTGGCAGCCCGCGTCAAACGAGCCTCTTTCATGACTATTGCCAAGATCGGCAAGAAAATCACCCAAAATCCAGGGGCCAGAAGTATTCTCTACAAACTCGCCAAAGAGCAGGACTACTACCAAGCCGACAAAACCTTGGCCCAAACCATGGTCAACATCATCAACGAGGACCAGCGCCCCGAAATCGGTTTTGTCAAAGCCCACACCCTCATCCTTTGGGGCCGACAAGACAGCACCACCCCCCTCTCCGACGGTCGTCTCATCAACAAAGAAATCACTGGCAGCACTCTCAAAATCATCGAAGACGCCGGCCACGCGCCCCAATACACCCACCCCGACATTGTCGCCGATCACATCCTCCAGTTTTTGAAGCACGCCAAATAACCATGTCGCCCTACATCCTGATCCTGCCCGCAGTCCTCTATCTTTTTTGTACCCGCACCCTGTTCTGGTTAGCCATCTGGCAACAAAAAGAATACCGTCTCGATCGTTTTATTGCTTTTCTCAAAGACAATCCGCAAAGCCTCACTGCTTCATTAATTGTCATCGCTTTTTCTAAATCCACCCTCAACCGACCCGCCCTTACCCCCAAAGCCTTGCTCACCGCCCTTTCCACCTTTGTTTTAAGCCTTTTCCTCCTCCTGCTTTCACCCCTTCCCCTTTACTTGAGCCTCCCCATTCTCTATCTCCTCTTACCTCTAGTCATTATCTTCTCTGGCCTGCCTCTGTTTATCATCACCCAACTGGCAGCGATCCATTATCAAAATCAAGCAAAAAATCTCATCAAGCGCCATCAACCGCTAATAATCGGCATTACGGGAAGCTACGGCAAAACCACCACCAAAATTCTCCTTTCCCAATTACTGTCTCAACAAACCAGCGTCTGGCATTCACCCAAATCCTACAATACCCCCTTATCATTGCCCCGCGCCGTCGCCACCGGTTACACGGGTCAAAAGATCGTCGTCCTTGAATTCGCCGCCTACAAACAAGGTGAAATCGCCCGACTCACCAAACTTTTCCCCCCCAGATTGGCCATCCTCACCGGTATCGCCCCCCAACACCTGGCCATCTTTGGTAACACCCAAAACATCATCAAAGCCAAATCAGAGCTTCCCGCATCTCTACCCAATAGTGCCAGCTTCATCTTCAACGACCGCAACCAGCTCGCCAGCGAGCTCGCCCAAACTTTTCCTAATCTAAAACTCATCAAGGCCTCCTCTTCAGATCTCTCTAAACCCTCTCTAGATGACCAGGGACACTTGAGCTTTACTCTCGCCGGTCAGAGAATCAATACAAAGCTTCTGGGCACCCACTATTTCACCAACCTCCACGCCGCCATCACTGCCGCCCAAACTTTCGGCCTCGGTGACAAACAAATCAAAGCTGCTCTTGAATCTTTCAAGCCGGGCTCTGAATTTATCGGCCTCTCCACCACCCACTCCGGCCACCAATTACTAAACGACGGCAAAACCAGCAATCCCGACGGTTTTGAGGCCGCCGTCGACTTGGCCGCCCATCTAAAAGCCACCCAAAAAATCATCATCACACCTGGTATTATTGACTTGGGCACCTCAAGTCAACAAATCCACTTCGACCTAGCCAAAAAGGCGGGCGCAATCTTTGACCGATTTATCCACACCGGCCCCACCCAGACCCAGATCATCAGGCATCTTCTAGGCATCAAGTATCACCAAGTAACCTCGGTAGATCAGCTTAAGGCAGCCATCACCAACATCAAACCCCACTCGCTCATCCTCATCGAAGGTAGAATCCCCGATACTTATTACCAACTTCTTAAAAATCTCTAATATGCACTCAGTCTTTAATTCTCTCGGCTCCAACTACGACCAACACTTCATCAGCAAATCCCGGCAGCTTTTGTTTTCACCCTGGACCTGGCGCAGTTTCAAGTCAGCCCAAGAACTCGAGAGCCTCCTCAAAAAGCAGTTTGCCGCCGACACCGTCTACCTCACCTACAAAGGCCGCCACGCCATCACCTTGGCGCTCCAACACCTGGGCATCAAACAAGGCGATCAGGTTATCACCCAAGCCTTTACTTGCTGGGCCGTCGAAGAAGGCATCAGAAACTCCGGCGCCAAGCCCGTCTTTGCCGATACCGATAGCCATTCTTTAAACCTCTCTATCTCCACCCTCATCGCTGCCCACAAAAAAGCCCCCGAGGCCAAAGCCGTCCTCATCCAACACACTCTGGGTTTCCCCGCACCGATCAAAGCCATCAAAGCCTTCTGCCAAAAAAACCATTTGTTCCTAATCGAAGACCTCGCCCACGCCTACGGCACTAATGACCTTGGCGGTGTTCCTCTTGGTACTTACGCCGACGCCGTGATTCTTTCTTTTGGCCGCGACAAAATCATCGACGCCATCTCCGGCGGCGCCCTCATCCTCAAGCACCAGCCCGCCTCCGAGCCAATCATTGGCAATACCCCAACAAGCCGCATTATCATCGACCTTCTCTACCCTCCCACCACTAGCCTGATCCGCCGCACCCACCAAGCCTTTATCGGCAAACTCATCCACCGCCTCCTCAAAAAAACCCCCATACTTACCAACCCCATCCAAAGCACCACTTTCGGGATCACCAGCCTCCCGGCACCCCACGCCCAACTCGCCCTCGACTCAATCGCCAACCTCCAGTCCCAACTCGAGCACCGCCGTCAAATCACCAAGGTCTACCTCGAGCAGCTGGAAATTTCCACCTTCTCCACGAGTACCCAAGCCGCCCCTCTGCGCTTGCCCTTATTGGTTCCCCAGCGCGCCGCCCTGATCAGCCATCTCAAAACCTATCACTTCCACATTCCCGACACTTGGTACAAAAAGCCCGTCGAAACCGGTTCCCTAACCCACACTTTAAGCCTCTACCCCAAGGGCTCCTGTCCAAACGCCGAAAAACTTTCAGCCAGAATAATCAATTTACCCACTCACATCAACGTGAGCCCCGCCCAAGCTGGGAAACTCGCCTTGCTTGTCAACCAATATGTCGCTAAACATCAAACCAATCACCGATAAGCCCACTTGGGAACAGGTTGTCAAAACTTTCCCCGAGGCCAACTTCCTTTCTTCCTGGAACTGGGGCGCCTTCCACGCGTCTCTTGGCAAACAAGTTTTTTATCTGGGCATCTACCAGGACAACCAACCCCAGGGTCTAGCTCTGCTCGTCAAAGAAACAGCCAAGCGCGGCAATTACCTCACCATTGCCGGTAGTCCTTTGCTTGACTGGAGCCAACCGAAGATTTTCACCACCCTTACCCAAGCGCTCACCGACTTATCCCGCCGGGAGCACTGCCTTTTTGTCCGCGTCCGCCCCCAAATCCTTGATACCAAAGAAAATTCCGATCTGTTTCTTCACCAAGGCTTCCGCCCATCCCCCATGCACTTGACCGCCGATCGCACTCTCCAGCTTAATCTCAAACCGTCTCCGCAAGAAATTCTTGCTCAAATGCGCAAAAACACCCGCTACGAGATCAACAAGGCCGAGAGACTCGGCCTCACCGTCAAAACCAGCACCGACCCCAAAGACATTAAAGAATTCCATCGCCACCAGCTTATCCTCGCCCAAAAGCACGGCTTCGTCCCTTTCTCCTATGATTTTCTCCACCACCAATTCCAAATCTTTGCCCGCGACCACCAGGCCTTACTTTTCCACTCCTATTACCAAAACACGCTCCTGGCCTCCGCCTTTATCATCTTCTACGGCCCCGAAGCCGTTTACCACTACGGCATCTCCACGCGAGACAACCAAAAGCTCCCCGGCTCCTACGCCGCCCTCTGGGCAGCCATACAGGAAGCCAAAAACAGAAATTTGGACCGCTTCAATTTTTGGGGCATTGCTCCAGAAGGCCACATCCACCACCGCTTCTGGGGCGTGACTGTCTTCAAAAAAGGCTTCGGCGGAGAGGAAGTGGCCTACTTACCCGCCCACGATCTACCCACCTCACCCCTTTATCCACTCACCCGCGCCTTCGAATCCTTCCGAGCCAAAAAAAGAAACCTCGCTAGTTGATTGACGTCACCTCCTCTTAACAAACCCACTTTCCCAGGTTAAAATGGTCAATGCCTTAAACCAAGCGACGTGTTTGGTTCTTAATCTGTTGCCCATTTCGCCTATGAAAAAATTGCTCTCTCTTCCCGCCAAACTTTTCAAATCTATCTGGTCTAACAAGCTTAAGTTTTTGGGCCTACTCATCGTCATCCTTATCCTTGGCTTTGTCATCTTCACCAAAACCAGGCCCAAACCAGAAGAGTTTACTCTCGTCAATCCCCAACAGGGTAACATCAAACAAACTCTGGAACTGGCCGGCAAAATTGAGGCAGGAGACAAAGCCGTCCTCCACTTTCAAAGCGGCGGCAAGCTCACTTGGGTCTGCTGCAAACAAGGCGATCGCGTCGAAAAATACCACGCCATCGCCAGTCTCGACAAAGTCACCCTCAAAAAAACTCTCGAGCGTAAATTAAACGACTACCTCATCTCCCGCTGGAGTTTCGAAGAAAACCGCGATCAAGCGGGCGTCACTGACTTCGACCTCAATCTTTTTTCCCTCTCCGACACCCTCAAAAGAAGCCTAGAAACCGACCAATTCAACTTAAACAAGGCCGTCATCGACGTCGAACTCCAAGACATCGCCAATCAATTGGCCACTATCTACTCACCCATCGCCGGCGTCCTCATCAACACCACCCAAGATCTGCCCGGCGTCAACGTCTCCGTCACCGATTCCTGGACCGTGGTCGACCCCGACAGTCTCTACTTCGAAGCCGAAGTCGATGAAGTCGACGTTGGCGCCGTCAAAACCGGCCAAACCGTCGAAATCAACCTGGACGCCTTTCCCGATCGAACCATCAATAGCAGCGTCTCATCTGTCGACTTTGCCGCCTCACCTGGTTCATCCGGGGGCACCGTCTTCAAGATCCGCTTCTCCCTTACTCCGGGAGAACTCGACTACCGCCTCGGCTTTAATGGCGATGCCAACATTATTTTGGCCGAAAAACAAGACATTCTCACCATTCCCGTCGACTCCCTTATCGAACGCGACGATCAAACTTTCGTCAAGGTATCAACCAACCATCGCCAAGAAGACCGCCAGGTCCAAATCGGTATCAGAGACGACAATTACGTAGAAATCACTTCAGGACTCACCCCAGATGACCAAGTCGTCCTCCCCCAAGCCAACTAATGTCGTCCTCCAACTAAAATCCGTCACCAAAACCTACCACTTGGGCGACGAAACCATCGACGCCCTCAACCACGTCAATGTCCAGATCAAACGAGGCGAGCTCATCAGCATCATCGGCCCTTCCGGCTCCGGCAAATCCACTCTCCTCCAAATCGCCGGCCTTCTCGACAAGCCCACCTCCGGTTCCGTTTACCTAAACGGCCAACTCGTATCCAGCATGGACGAAAAACAACTGGCCAAGGTCAGAAACAAGCAAGTCGGTTTCATCTTCCAACAATTTAACCTCCTCAAAAAAACTTCCGCCCTCGACAATGTCGCCCTGCCCCTCATCTACGCCGGCATCGCCAAAAAAACCCGCGACCAAAAAGCTCGACAAATGCTAGGGAAAGTCGGCCTCAGCGACAGGCTCAAAAACACTCCAGCTCAACTTTCCGGTGGCCAACAACAACGCGTTGCCATCGCCCGCGCCCTAGTGGTTGACCCGAGCATCATCTTTGCCGATGAGCCGACCGGCAACCTCGACTCCAAAACCGGCCGCGAAATCATCAAACTCCTCAAAGACTTAAATGGCGAGGGCAAAACCATCGTCATCGTCACCCATGAGGAAGAAGTCGCCGCTATCGCCGCCCGCCGCATCACCATCCAGGACGGCCACATCACCGCCGGCAATTCCGAAAGACTAACCAAATAAAGATTCAATGTTTAGATCGTTGGAAATTAGAAATTGGTCATTGATTACTTGTCCTCCATAGCTTCAGCGAAAGAGGAGAAATTGGCAACTAGCTATTAGAAATTACCACCTGACAGTATCGTGAATCTCGAGAACACTATCAAGGTCGCCCTCAAGGCCATCACCACCAACAAGACCCGTTCCTTTCTGACGACTTTGGGCGTTATTATTGGTGTTGCCTCCGTCGTTCTCCTGATTGCCATCGGCAACGGCCTCAAATCCTACATCACCGACCAGTTTAACGACTTGGGGGCCAACGCCTTCTACGTCGTTCCCGGCAACCCCTTGGGCAGCGGCGGCTTTGGCCGCGACCAGCAAGTCGCCTCACTCACCAGCAACAAACTCACAGCCGGCGACATCAGCAACTTGAAAAGACTGGGTGGGGGTATCAAACGCGTCGTTGGCTGGAACCAAACCAACGCCGACGTCTCCTACAAAGATCAAGAAAAATCCCTCACCATCCTCGGCACCGACCCCGACTACCAATACATCCTCAACACCAACACCCAGTCCGGCCGCTTCTTTACCGACGCCGATAACGTCGCCAAACGTCGCCTGGTGGTCATTGGTCCTGAAGTAGCCACAGACCTCTTTGGCAAAGTCGACCCCATCAATAAACGCATCAAAATCACTGGCCAAAGCTTTACCGTCATCGGTCTAACCGAGGCTAAAGGCGGTGGCTTCGGCGGCCCTTCCTACGACTCCTATATCTACGTGCCCATGCAGACCTACTTTAATCTCTTTGACACCAGACAAATTCTGGAAATCGCCGTCCAAGTTGACAACCAAGACAACGTCCAAGAAACCATCAAAGTTGTCGAAAATTACTTCCTCCAACGGCTCGAAGAGGATGAGTTTTCAGTTTTGGAAGCCACCCAAATTCTTGACGTTATCAATCAAATTCTTTCCACCCTCACCCTTGGTCTTGGCGGCATCGCCGCTATCTCACTCATCGTTGGCGGCATTGGTATCATGAACATCATGCTCGTCTCTGTCACCGAGCGGACCCGCGAAATTGGCTTGAGAAAAGCCTTAGGCGCCACCCCCAACGTTATCCTCGCCCAATTTCTCGTCGAATCGGCTACCCTCTCAGTCCTGGGCGGCCTCATCGGCTTGATCCTTGCCTTCCTCGCTTCCCTGGCCATCAATAACTTCTTCCCGGCACGGGTCAGTCTCGATGCCGTCATCCTCGCATTTGGTGTCTCCACCATCATCGGCATCGTCTTTGGCGTCGCCCCCGCCCGGCGCGCCTCACAATTAAGCCCCATCGAAGCCTTAAGGTACGAGTAATCTTTTTTCGAAGGCTCAGATCTGTTAAATTATTAGCATGGGCAAGAAAAAAAAGAACAAGGAAGGCGGCCGAGGCCTCTTCTCCAAAAGAAACAAACACCTGATCATCCGCCTGACACTAATTGGCCTCCTGGCACTGGCCGCTTATGCTCTCTATGACCCCTCTATCATCAGCAATAGCCAAATCCGTTCCCAAGTCGAGTCCGTTCGCAACCAGGCCGGCAGCCTCAATCTAAACTCCCAGGAAAAACTGGCGAGCTTTGTCGCGGGCAAACCCAACCTTTCCTTCCTCGACAAATACCTTCCCCAAGGCGCCGTTTTAGGGGACAAACAAGTCAGCGTCGACGAACTCCTCGGTCAAGCCGCCGAAAAACTCAAACAACTGCCCGCCTCACAAGTCGAGCGCATCAAAGCCGACTTCTGCGCCGGCTACATCGCCACCCCCTCAGCTTTCAATCAATAACGACAAGTCATGACTAAGCAAATTCATCGTAAAAAAATCAGTCGAAGACCGACTTTTTTCCTTGGCTGTTTCGTTGTGGGTGTTTTTATTTATCTATACACACAATCCGAATTAAGGTTTATCTTTTATCCAGAGATCGATACCATATTTGCACCCGGCTTTTCCCAACAAAAATTTTCCCAGATCGAAGCAGGCATGACCAAACAAGAAATCTTAGATATTTTAGGAGAACCCCTTAACATCATGGGTGAACATCCAGCCCTAGTTTGCTGGCAATACTCAACCGATGGCAAACTCTGGCCTTACGCTGACTTTTCCTATTTCCTATACCAGGTTTGTTTTCAAAATAACCTCGTCGCCAGCACTCCTGTCTACGAATTTTCTAATTAATCCAATCTCTAGTCTATAATACCCCCATGAAAGACCTTATCGTCTGCCTCGAGGAGTTGTTGCGCCAACTTAAAGAGCTCAAGGCCAATCTACACATAAACTCCAAAAAACAAACCCTCCTTACTCTCCAGGGCAAATCCGTCGCTCCCAATTTCTGGCAAGACGACCGGCACGCAAGAGGAGTGATGAAGCAAATTTCTGACTTGGAAGAAGAACTTGCCTCAGTCACAAGTCTCGAGCAAAAACTCCAGGAGCTTCTTAGTCTTTGTCACCTCTCAAAAGATTCCGGCGAGGACTTAATTCTTCAGGAACTCACCAACGAAGTCAGTAAAGCCGAAGCCGCTTTCAAAGCTCTCCAATTAAACACCTACCTCTCCGGTCCCCACGACCACGCCGATGCCATCCTCTCCATCCACTCTGGACAAGGCGGTACCGAAGCCATGGACTGGGCCGAAATGCTCAAACGCATGTATCTCCGCTTTTTCGAGCGGCGTGGCTGGGACCACGACACTCTAGAGGAAAGCCTCGGCGATGAAGCCGGCATCAAATCCGTTACTTTCCTGGTCAAAGGCAAACTTGCCTACGGTTATCTAAAAGGGGAGTCGGGCACCCACCGACTGGTGCGCCTTAGCCCCTTCAACGCCGACAACCTCCGCCAGACCTCTTTTGCCGGCGTCGAGGTCCTGCCATCCTTGGAACATAGCGACATCAAAATTGATATTCCGGACACCGATTTAGACTGGCAATTTTACCGCTCAGCCGGAGCCGGCGGCCAAAACGTCAACAAAGTCTCCACCGCCGTCAGACTCACCCACAACCCTAGCGGCATCGTCATCAACTGTCAATCACAGCGCTACCAACAACAAAATAGAAAAATCGCCCTCGATATGCTCAAGGCCAAACTTTGGAGCCTCGAAGAAGAAAAACGCCAGAAAGAACAAACCCATCTGAAAGGGGAGCACAAAATCGCCGGTTGGGGCAACCAAATCCGCTCCTACGTCCTTCACCCTTACCACATGGTCAAAGATTTGAGGACAGAGGTCGAAACCAGCAACACCGACGCCGTCCTCGACGGTGATTTGGACGAATTTATCCAAGCCGAACTCACCCTTCACCAACAACCAATCACCAAGCATCAATAACCAAACAATCTCTAAACTCAAAATACCAATGTTTTAAACATTTGCTAATTTAGTCTTGGAAATTGTTTGAAGTTTGATAAATTGGTTACTGGTCATTAATCACAAGTGGTTTTTACCGATTTTTCTGCTATCATTAATTTCAATGCTCAAAACCGATCAAAAACCCAAAGCCACCACACCCCCACCAGAGCCCACCGCGCCCTCGGGTAGCTCCGACAATAAAATTTTGAAAAAAATCGCCACTCAGGCAGACAATCCTCAACCTATGTCCCCAACTCCTTCCCCATCATCCTCCAAACCTCTCGTAACCATCTTGGTCGCTTTCCTTCTGGTTGCAGCCGGCACCGCCACTGGCCTTGGCGTCTCCAAAGTCATCAGCATTGGCACCTCGGCTCCAGTCACTAAAACTGCCCAACAAGCTTCCCAAGAAGGCGTTGCCGTGGGTGACATTATCGGCCTTCCGGACAAAAGCACTTTCAAGGACTCGGCCCAAGGCGTTCTGGTCAAGGGCGGCACCGGCGGCGAAGGCTCACACCACCTCCTGCGTGAAGGCGGCGCCGACCAAAACGTTTACCTTACCTCCTCAGTCTTGGATCTTGATCAGCTCGTAGGCCACAAAGTCGAAGTCTGGGGGGAAACTTTTGCTGCCCAAACAGCCGGCTGGCTCATGGACGTGGGCCGCACCGAAGTTTTGGAGTTAAACGCCCAACCGCCATTTGTTGAAAAGCAATAACCACCAACGCCCCTGCATATGATCACTTTCGATAAAGTCACCAAGACTTTCCCCAACCAGTTCACAGCCCTTGAAGACATCACCTTCGAAATCGAACCCGGAGAGTTCGTCTTTGTCCTGGGGCCCTCAGGTTCCGGCAAGACCACCCTTTTGCGCCTGATCCTCCGCGACACCCGCCCCACTTCCGGCCGCGTCCTCGTCGCCGGCCAAGACATCGGTCTCCTGCCCAACAAGGAAATCCCCAATCTCAGGCGCCAAATCGGCGCCGCCTTCCAAGACTTCAAGCTCATCATGGACAAAACTGCTTTCGAAAACATCGCCCTAGCGTTGGACATTCTCAAAAAAACCGACCGGGAAATCACCTCTACCGCGACTAAACTGCTCGAAAAAGTCGGCCTCTCCGGCAAGGAACACCTCTTCCCCGCCCAACTCTCCGGCGGCGAAATCCAACGCGTCACCATCGCCCGCGCCCTGGCCCTCGACCCCGTCCTCCTTTTTGCCGATGAACCAACCGGCAACCTCGACAACCAAACCTCCGCCCCAATTATCAACCTCCTCTCCGACATCAACCAGGCAGGGACCACTGTCATCATGGCTACCCACGACCGCGACCTAGTCAACCAATTTTCCAAACGCCAGCTCCACCTCGACCAAGGCAAACTCGTCAAAGACACCAAGAAAAAGAAAAAGGCAAAAAAAGAAGACAAACCCGACAAAAAACCAGATCACAAAAACACAGAATCAACAGCGCCACAAACCAAATAATTTCAATCCCATGAAATCCTTAAACAAAGCCCTCACCAACATCCGCCGCACCCCCTACCAATCCACCGCCGCTATCTTGGTCCTGACCATCACCTTTCTCGTGGCCACCATCGTCACCTACTTAACCGTCGGCCTCTATCAAGCCTTAACTTACTTTGAAACCAGACCCCAAATCCTCGTTTTTTTCAACCCCGACGCCAAACCAGACCAGATTGACTCGCTCAAACAGCAGCTCCAGACCGACCAAAACGTCACTCAAGTCACTTATGTCGCCCAAGACGAAGCTCTCGATATCTACAGAAACCTCAACAAAAACGACCCCCTGCTCCTTGAACTCGTCACCGCCGACATCCTGCCGGCAAGCCTGGAAGTCTCCACCACCAACCTCGACATCATCCAAAACGTCTCCACCACCCTCCAAGGCGCCCCCGGCGTCGACGAAGTCGTGTTAAGATCCGACGTCGTTGACATCCTCAACCGCTGGCTCAAAGGCATCCGCACCGCCGGCTTAGCCTTTGTCGCCGTTATGGCTATCACCTCTATCCTCATTGTCGTCATCGTCGTTGGTATGAAAATTGCCGGCAAACACCAGGAAATTGCCATCCTCCAGTTAATCGGCGCCAGTCCTTGGTACATCCAAAGCCCATTTTTGCTCGAGGGCGCCCTCTATGGCCTCATTTCCTCACTCGTCGCCTACACCTTGGTTACCACCGGCCTGTTATACTCTACCCCGGCGATCTTAAATTTCGCCGGCGAAGTTCCTCTCCTCCCCAACTCACTCCCCGTTCTTGCTAGCGTCGCCGGTTTTTCCCTGATTTTTGGCCTGCTTATCGGCACTTTAGGCAGCTGGATCGCCCTTAGACGTTTCTTAAGGTCATGAGAACCCTCAAACTGTCGCTTATACTCCTTACTCTCGCCATCTTTCTTGGCACCTCCTCTGCCGCCATCTTCTCCCAAGGGACCGAGGACGACCTCACCCAAAAAAAGCAGGAAATCGACCAAATCCAGCAAGAGATCAACCGCCTCCAAGGCGAAAAACAAACCCTCTCCTCCACCATTGCCTACCTAAACTCCAAGATCA
Source organism: uncultured Pseudomonadales bacterium (assembly GCA_964392715.1). Classification (GTDB taxonomy): domain Bacteria; phylum Patescibacteriota; class Microgenomatia; order UBA1400; family CAYNFZ01; genus CAYMQI01. The sequence continues at coordinate 30,346 of CAYMQI010000006.1, forward strand.
AGCTCACCGGCGTCCAAATTAGCCAGACCGAAGCAGAACTGAGACAGGTCCAAGAACAAATCAAGGACTTAACCGGAAAAATCGTTGTCATCGACGCTTCCCTTGCCGACCTGACCGACCAACTCCTCAGCCGGGTCAGGCAAACCTACAAACAAAGCCGCGTCAATCCATTCTTCTCCCTGCTGACCTCCTCCGACAGTTTTGCTCTGATGATCGACCGCCTCAAATACTTGCAGATCGCCCAAAAGAAAAATCACCAGCTGGTGACCCAGCTCGAGACCACCCGCACCGACTATGACCAGCAAAAAGCCCAAAAAGAAGAAAAAGAGCAAGAACTCGACGCCCTTACCGCCAAGCTCGAAGCCCAACGCGCTTCCTTGGCCATCCAGCAACAAGACAAAAAGAACCTTCTTGACGTCACCAAAAACGACGAAAAACGCTACCAAGCTGAACTGGCTCAAAAGTTGGCCGAGCTCGAAGCCATTCAATCGATTATCGCCGGCAAAGGCCAGGAAAGTCAGGTCAAGACCATCGCCCAGGGCGACACCATCGCCTCTATCATTCCCGGCTCGTCACCTTGCTCATCGGGAGGCCACCTCCACTTCGAAGTCGTCGTTGGCGGCGGCCACAGGAATCCCGCCGAATACTTGACCTACAAAGACGTCGTTTGGAACAATCAACCGGATGGTTCCTTTGGCTTTAATGGCTCCTGGCCTTGGCCTTTAAACGACCCCGTGAGAATTACCCAAGGCTATGGCATGACTTTCTATGCTTCAGTACTGCGCTACTACGGCGGCTCGCCCCACACCGGCCTTGACATGGTCAACAGCGACTACCAAGTCAAAGCGGTCCAACCCGGCACCCTCTATCGAGGCGCCATTGGTTGCGGCGGTGGCACCCTCCGCTACGTTCACGTCAAGCACACCGACGGCGGAGCGGACACCTACTACCTCCACGTCAACTACTGACACGTCCTCATACCCCAATTTCCCTACCCAACCCCAACCCTATCCCCACCAACTCCAAACCCTATCAAAACCAAATCCCGACCGGCCCCAACCCAATCCAAGCCAGTTATAACGCTAATTCTCCCCAATCTTCCTTGCTCCCAGCTACATAGCGTGGGAGCAAAATCAAAAACTAGACATTCAGCCAAACTTTCGTCACACTAGACTTCAACATGCGTCTACCAGCCATTGTTGCTCTATCCTTGGCTTGTTTTCTCTTATCTTGTTATTTTCAACGAGCCTTAGCCATTGACGTTACTTTTCAAGACGCCCCCACATCAACCAATTACGACCAAGAATCAACCCTCACCGCTTCAGTCTCCGGCTCTAACATTGCCGGCAAAAACTACTACATAAGAGCCGCGTTTTTTCAAGAAGGCAAAACCAATTACTTCGGCTACACAAAAAACCAAAATAGCCAATGGAACAACCAACCCTCAGAAATCGACCAATACCTAAAAATCACCATTGGCCCGGACAATTATTGGAGTGGGGCAGTCGTCATCAAACCAGACTCCGACAGTCCTTACTTCAAAGGCAAGGGCGATTATCTCCTTAAACTCGGCCGCTATACAGAATCCGGCACCAGTGTCAGTTGGGGCAACACCATCGCCAACATCTACATCAACGCTCCCGATCCCACCCCCACTCCCACTCCTATCCCCACCCCAACTCCAACACCTACTCCAAACCCTTCACCTCCACCCTCTCCCCCGTCAACCCCCGAGGTTGACTCCTCTGGCAACCTCGGTACATCTTCAGGTTCAGACGGGCAAAATTCATCCACATCATCCACCTCTTCCGTCCTGGGCATTACTTCCTTATCAGTCAACCGGCAAGACCAACCAGCACCAACCACTACTCCGGATGAAGGCTCGACCAACAAATCCAAAACCTACCCTCTTTTCTTTATCGGCTCCGGAGCCGTCTTTCTCGCCGCCGCCGCCCCCAAACTCAAGGAGTTGATCGCCCCTCTATCGCAAAACCGCTCTTCGGGTTAAAATTGACGGGTTCGCCAAACTTGTCGAGAGCGAGCCAGTCATGCTGAGCGTGTCTTGCCCGATGTGACTTGCAAGACAGTCGAAGCATCTAAACAAAACATGAAATCTAAACCCAAGCAGTTTATCAGCCTCTGGTTTCCAGTTATCATCTGGGCCGTCTTCATCTTCGCCCTCTCGTCCCTCTCCTCCCTCCCTACCGCCCAAAAAATCTGGTGGGATTACCTCCTCAAAAAAGGAGCCCACGTCTTCGTCTATGCCGTTTTATATTTTTTGACCGTCCGCGCCCTCAAACACAAAACCTTTCACAACTACGCCTTGGCCTTCGCCCTCTGTGTCGCCTACGCCATCTCCGACGAATTTCACCAATCCTTCACTCCTGGCCGCACCCCCAAGCCGACCGACGTTGGCTTTGACACCATCGGCATGACCGTCACCTACCTCCACCTCAACAACCTTATCTAAACCACGGAGTCCCTTTTCCGCTTCTCCTACTCTTACTACTTGTTCTA